>NZ_JCBCDA010000089.1:0-25226 GCF_059865615.1 Petrocella sp.
GAACAGTGTGGTGCTAAGCTACAAAAGAAATCATCATTTGTAATGGTAACTGAAAACATGGTACAACGTGCTGCTTATCTTAAAAAACTATCATCAGATGAGTACATTTCTTTATCCAAAAAGAGAAATGGTGTTGAAGGGCTTCCATCTGTGTTGCGCCGAAGATATAACGTAGACCATATGCCGATAAGAGGATTAGTGCGCTCAAAAATATGGTTTTCATTTAAAGTAGGGGCAATCAACGTAAAAAGGATGCTCAAAAGAGCCCAAATTTTAGGTGTTAGTTGTTTCAAAAAAGAAAAAGCAAGATATTTCTTAACGCTTTTCAAAAATGTCAAAGAACAGGTAGCGATGGTGGCATAAAAAATCTAATTATGACACTTCAATCAAATTTGCATCTAATTACTAATGTACAAATGTTCGGTAATGCAATAGTATCTAGATTTAATATTCATGGTATACATATCTTCAGTATCACCCAAGACCATTATAAACACATTCCCAATGGTTACCAACTTTCTCAATAACAATGTGATATTCATTTAATCCATCAAAAAAATTTCTTAATTGATATTGTTTTTGATTAGCGCGGTTAGCGTCCAAATCTATTGGTACATCTGCAAGGTAATATCTGTATGTCAAATGGACCACTTCATTGTCATATTCACTACTATAGAACATAGGTGTCGAGGGATAGATTCCAAGAATGTAAAATATTGTTTGTGGATATGGTCTTTCTCCCCAAAACTCTATTTCTTCAAAAGCACTTTCATCTCTCATGTAATTGACGCCTTCAGACGACTGAATACCATCGATAACTGCTTGTCGTTGTTCATCATTCAAATAATCTAAGTTATAGAATGGATATTCATTGTCTGTAGCTACAATAGATAATAGTTCATATATATCATTTCTAAAGAGATTAGCATCACGATAAACAATCATCATATATTCGTTTAAATCTGTGTTTTCTCTTTGTAATGTATTGATTTGTGAATTATATAGGTCTTCAGTTGTCTTAGATGTCTTTTCTAAATCTGTGATTGTATCCCTGAGATTTTTAATCAATCTCTTACTATTTATTAGCTCGTCCTGTAAAGACTCAATTTCCATCTGATTTAGCTCTGTTTCTACCGCAGAATCTTTCTGACTGCTGCAACCTACAAGAACAATAATTACAATCACTATAACGATCAAATAATATTTCATTGCATACCTCCAATATTTTGTAATCAACATTATAACATTTTTAATAGATAAAGATTGCCTAATGAATTATATTCTACCAGGCAATCTTTGATAAACATATGAAATATTCTTAGTTATACTTCCCATAGATTTTCATAAAATCCATGTTTGATGGAGGTGATGATATACCCCCATAGAGTGCCTTCAAGTTATGGTCATTACGATTACTTGTATGAGCACAGATTTGAATTTCATTCCAATCGGCGTATCCATCGCTATCCAAATCAACAATATTTGACACAATCATGACATGCCCTGGCACGTAGATATAGTCACATTTCTCAATATATGTAGGATAAGAATAATCAACACCATCGATATTGTTATTGTTAGAACCTTGAACCCAAGATTTAAAGTATGTGGTACCAGTCCAATTCCATGTGCTGGTCTCACCAGATGTATTAGCCCACCAAACACTGGTCATAGGATAATCCTTGCTTGAACTGATTCTTCCTCCCATACCCCACCAGATGCATTGTGAAACAAAATTTTGACAGTCGTTACTACCATAACTTTTGAACTGGCTATTATTGTAACTATCTGTTGTATTGTCGCCAGTATCTTCTGAGTACCACAATGCATATGCAGCACCAGCACCTCGCTCAGTTGAAGTGAATGGATCATACGCACCTTTAGTGGAGTGGTCAGCATTCACAGGATTTTTCTTACTATTCTCTACTACTTGTATATATTCATTATACTCTGAATCAAGATTGTCAATTAATTTTTTGAAGTCTGTGTTTTTCGGAAACGCTAGTAAAAATTCAGTCTCATAATCATCGGCAACAACAAGCCAATTATTGTTTATAAGATTAAGGCTTAGTGTATGATGTTCAATATTCTGAGAGGGTTTATCAACAAAATTATATTTAATGCTAGAGGTCACCTCTACATCGAGTGTCATTTCATTTTTTTCCTCTATTTTGGATTGTATTTCAACTCCAAGGTCATACGCCTCTAATCTAGTAGCATCAAGTTTGTGAGAAGCAATAAGGTATTCGATTTTTCCAGTTTCGTAATCATAAATAGCTTTTCCACTTGTGTTTTTAGTATTAATCAGTTTATTAAGTCTTGTGGACATTCTTGTATCCTTATTCATTAAACTTGCTAACTGAATATCAAAATAATCGAATATAAGTTTTTCAACCTCTGATTCATTGATTAACTGATTCTCAACTATTGACGATGATGCGTAAGAAGCTTGACTAATAATGAGAATACAGAGAAACAGTGTGACTGAGTTCATTAATATTTTTTTCATCATGTTTGTGTTTTCCTTTCAGAAAAAAGTGGTTATAACGGTGACGTAATTGTCATAATAATATGATAGAGTGTTGTAAAGTATGAGGAATCTATTAGTTGCTCATCCACAGATCCATTCTCGGTAGTAAACTGTATTGGTAAAATTGGTGTATCAACTAATACACCATTCACCCAGGCATATCCATAAACATAAAGTTTATAAGAATAACCACTTGGAACATAATGATCTTCTAGAACAGTGCAAACATTTAAGTATTCAGTATTTGACCAGCTCTTGTAGGTTACCCAATTACCGTTTACATACCTTTTCAAATAGCATGTGACTCTAGTCTTTTTGGCTGTACGAGCAAAAAATTGCCAAAGACAGAAGCTTTCCCATTACTTTATATACCCAAATCTCCTTTAATAGATTGGACATCCACATATCTAAGCTCTGGTTCAGTTATTTTTATGCCGACAATGTTTTCAGTTGGTTTTTCCCTCGCATCGGCGGGTAAGGGGATAGCGATAATCACCATTATCAGTACGAATAACAGAATAGTTTGCAGTTTCATTCAGTTACCTCTTTTGTATCTGTGAATTTATCTTTACACTTAAAAGACGGGACGAAAGAGGAAAACATTACACTTATTCAGAAGCTTTTTTTGCAATTTTAATTATAATACTGATTTTTCGGTACCTTCAAAGGTCACAGCAATACTTTTTTCTGATCAGCTGATGGTAATCATGCTAAAGAACTGATGATTATACTAAGGCAGAAAAAGTTTTTGAGCCAGCATGTACTGAGGTGGTTGAGATATCATGTGTTGGATGCAGAAGCCAAGTATCCAGAAATGCCTAAATATTCTTGAGCTTTCCAGTTATTGCTTCCTAGGAAGCAGGAAATACCTTTTCATTTGACCGCAATAAATTCAGCTTCTCACATTTTTCATATATAGATATTTTAAAATACTCAAACAGATTACACCCGCAACACCTGAGATAAGAAATCTTTTAACTACAAATGGAAAACGATCGGTTACATACCTAGGTATCGGGTAAGTAAATGAAAAGAACGTAAACTTCCCAGTCAACCACACATATATTATTAGAATTGTACAGCCCAGAATAAAGCCTAATACTATTGTTTTTAACCAGCTACCAGATAGGGTCTTACTATACATACTCCACCTCCTATTGTAGAATTAGTAAGTATTAAAGTTATTTGTCCTTTACAACGTATCACTACGATGTTTATTGCTACAAGTCATATCGTATTAGTACGTTGTCTGAGTTAATGGACGACTACGGATGCACGTAATTGCTAACTGAACCGGATCCGTATACTTCACCATCTGGACTAGATAGTCTGAATCTATATGTTGTTCCTGTACTCAGACCTGTAAATATATAACCGAGTTCACTTTCTGTAACAGCATATGTCACTGTCTTTATTGATGTCCAACCTCACCACTTTTTCTCTTCTAGATAGCAAGTATAGCTATGAACTCCATCATTTGAAAACGCTGTCATTTTTATCTGAGAACTAGATGAGGATACCTCATATTCACTTGAAAGTAAGGTCAAACCACCAGATGATCCATCAGTGATAAATGAAAATGTTCCATTGCTAGAAATTTTAGGTGCTGGTCCAATATCAATTGATGCCTTGCCTTCGACGGGGAGAGTTTTACCATCAAAAGTTTACATGTTACGTTTTGAGTTATCATTTTGCTGGAAATTATTAGTAGTAAATAGTATCAGAAATGTAAATCGGTGTGTCAACCAGATTTCCATCAACCCAAGCATATCCATAAACGTAAAGCCTATAGTAATAGCCACTAGGAACATACCAATCTTCCATAACTGTGGCTACATTGAAGTTCTCTGTAACTGTCCAAGACTTATGAGTCGACCAGCTACCACTACTGTAATTCTTCAGGATACATGTAACTCTTGTCATTTCGGCGGTCCGTGCAACAATGTTTCCGAACACCGATGCTTTGCCACTGCTAGATATAGCCAGATCACCTTTCAGTGACTGTACATCCACATACCTTAACTCCGGTCCGGTGACATCAATACTTAAGTCTGCTTCAGATGGTTTTTCCCTCCCATTTGCCGGCATGGGGATTGCAATAATCATCATAACCAGTGCGAGTGATAGAATGGTTTTCAGTTTCATTAGTTACCTCCTTTGTCCTGTGAATTAATCTTTACACTTAGAAGACGGGAGGAAAGAGGAAAACATTACACTTATTCTGAAACTTTTTTTATTTTTTCTGCAATTTTTAACATGATACTTATTTTTTCTCTGCCTTCAAGAGTTAAAACTGTTCTATTAACCGACCAGCTGATGGTGATCATGCCATCTTTATTGGTCATATAGCCATCATTGTCGTTAATCGGTACCATCTCTATATCTGATTGTTCACTATCTATATTCATGCCCATGCTATTGGAATTTTGTGTTAAAATTAGCAACTCATTATCTGGGTTAATGAACATGACTATTTTCGTATGTTCACTGGCTTCTGCATCCAGAAGGTTATAGCCATTAGGTAAATAAGTAGGGTAGTAAACACCATTCCAACCTTCCGGTAATTTCAAACTTATTTCGGACTCAATATAATCAATCCTATTATGATCTTCATCGGACTCAATGAAAAGATTCAGGAAGTGTATTCTAAAGGCTTCAACGCTTATGGTTACTATGGCTGATGTTAAGAGCAAGCCAAGTAGAACTGCTGCAGCTCTGGTCGCATACTTTTTAACCAATGCATTTCGTTTTCGCCGCTCAGCAGTTTTCTTTAGCTCCTTCGAGTAATTCTCAAACCATTCATCAAGGCTTTCAGGCACAGGGAGGTCCTTATATTTTTCAGCCAATATATCTGCTTCATTATTCAGTTTTTCAGAATAATGTTGTCCAAATTCATGGAGGATTAGTTCATTTTGCTTTCGAATTGACTTCTTACGGTGTTCGTCCATAGATTCTACATGATTACTCATTTGCAACTGCCTCCTTTCGAACCACTTCTTTTAATGCATGGGTTGCTCTGTGCAGCTTAACACGTACTGCATTAACTGTAAGATCCAACAGATCACCAATCTCCCCATTGTCTAAATCCCTGAAGTACTTAAGGTAGATAATCTCCCCATAGGATGGATTAATTTCATCAAGCAGGGCGATGGTCTCTCTATAGTTCTCAACCCTGATTATTGCATCTTCAATTAATACGTCATCATCAATAAGACCTTCAAATAAATCATCTTCAGCATTTACAAACTGTTGCTCTTTATCAAGCATATCCTTTGCGGCATTTATTGCCATTCTGTAAATGTAACCTTTTTCATCGAGTACATTTTGCGACCGAACCTTATCAAATTTTCTGACAATCTTCAGAAAGGTTATTTGGGCAGCATCTTGTGCCAGATATTCATCTTTAAGTACTGAATAGGCTGCTCTGTAGACCATCATATGGTAATTGTCGTAAAGCGTTTCGAATTCAGAACGCTCTTGCTGGGTATCTAAAAGTAATAAAAACACTAACATACTCCGCCTCCTCAAGCTTTATACAGTTCATTATAACTTACTTGAGAAGTAGGGTCATGTCCTTTGGAAAAATAATGTGTTAAAACACCCTTCACTTTATAGACGGGGCAAAATGAGAAATCATTACACTTTTAACGCATATCAAGCTAATATATATTGTAGGAATCAGTGCCGTATCTGATCCATGTGCGGTGATATGAACTGTCTGAAGATGTGTGACCATGAAGTTCCTAGAGAAGAACAAAGAGGCTTCGCCTCGCTTTGCAAAGCAAATTGTTCCGGCAGGAAAGACTTCCTTGATCGTTAATGCGACGCTTCAACGCATTAACATAGAATAGACTTTCCTAGAGAACAAAAAAAGTCTCTAAGCTTATATCACTTAGAGACTTGCTTGACCCATTAATATAGGGGTATTATTTATTCAAAAACAGATAAAGCTTCCTTAATGGTATCCTTAGCGTTTAAGTCTTCAATCCACTTAGAAGGAAGCTTGTCATAGCCCATATAAGCACCTAGAACCATACCGATGTACATGCCACGAGCTGCAGAATCACCACCGGCATAAGCGTTTTGAACCAGTGCTTCAACAAAATCATTCTCATACTTGAGGATGAGATATATGGAAGCGGGGAGTCCAAATTCAGCAGAACAACTTTGACCGATGGCTTTGATGGTAGGCACGGGTGGTTGGTCAATATTAGCTAAGGCTTGATCCACATAAGCCTTAATGATATCAGAGGATTCCGGATAAACCAGATCTAAGGCTTCGGAAGGGGTCTTGCCGGATAAGACATACTTAAGTAACCGATAAGTAAAAAGCACGATGGCATCTAAGGTCTCATTGTTGTGGGTCAGATGGGTTTGAGCTAGAAGATCATCAACAGTCACATGGGTTAGAGCAAAAAGAGGTCCGCTTCTAACAAGACCACCAAGCTCCATAGAATCAGAACCGATGAACCCATCACCACGTGTTAGAATATCTAAAGAGGTTTTGCTTGCATGATCCAGATAGAGGGTGTTATATTTGATGAAATTTATCCAGTCTTCCTTGAAATTTGCCAAATCAAAACGTTGATAGCTTGCGAGATGTTTAAGAAGCCTGAGAGATTGGTCACCATAATGGGTAAAATCTCCGGCACCCTTAATAGAATGATAAGGGGTGGCAGGTTCCATAAAATCCGTTAAGGGGGCAAATTGTTGTTCGATTAGATCAGTATCATATATCCAGTGGGGACCGAGTGCCAAGGCATCCCCGATGAAAGCACCATAAATTAAGCCTTTTTGACGGTTGGTTAGCATAAAATCAACTCCTTTCAAAAGTTGGTAAGAATTGTTATAGATTCAGTCTAGCACAACTAAATTCATTTTAAAAGAGATAAATGAGAATTACAATCAAAATACGGAAGTTATTGAAGGGTTTTCAAATCAGGTGAATTGATATATAATAAATGGCTAAGGTAAAATCAACAGTGTATGTAATGGTTCAGACCATTGGTCTTGACACTGTAACCATGGTCAACGTATAGAGAGGGTTATTATGCTAAGAGATAAAATAATCAACAGAGAAAGCGGTATGATTTTCTACGGATTGACACCTCCAAAATCCAACAATACAGATGAGAAAATTGAAGCTATTTCCAAGAAACACATCGCCAGGATTAAAGAACTGGATGTAGATGGTGTCATCGTTTATGATATACAAGATGAAACAGAGCGCACCCATGAAGAACGACCTTTTGAATTCATTCACACGGTAGACCCATCCTTGTACTCTAGACACTACTTAAAAGAACTAAATGTACCTAGAGTGGTTTATCGGTGTGTCGGCAACTATATTGAAGAAGCCTTTGTAGAATGGCTGAAAGACGGTGAAGATCAGTTTACTGTTTTTGTCGGGACAGCATCAACCCATCAGGAAGTGGGACTTAAGCTTGATGAGGCCTACAAACTTAGGCAAAAGTACAATGAAGATATGCTCCTTGGGGCGGTCACCATACCGGAACGTCATAGACTTCTTGGTGATGAAGACGAACGGGTTGGCTTCAAAATGTCCAAAGGCTGTCGTTTTTTTGTATCTCAAGCCGTCTATGACTTGGAAGCCTCCAAAAAATTCCTACTCGATTATAAGCAGTATTGTTTGAAACATGAGATGGACATGGTGCCGATTATTTTTACATTAACACCCTGTGGTTCGGCTAAAACATTAAAATTCATTAAATGGTTAGGCATAAGTGTGCCTTCTTGGCTGGAAAATACTTTGCTGACTTCAGAAGAGATGTTATCCAAGTCCATTCAGTTGATTACCGTAATCTACAAGGAACTAACGAAGATTGCCAAAGCAGAAGGCATACCGATTGGTTGTAATATTGAGAGCGTTTCCATACGTAAGGAAGAAATAGAAGCTTCAATTTTACTTGCCAAAGAGATTACTGCTTTTGTTAAGCTCCAAAAATAATTATAAACCAACCCTTGACAGATGTAAGCGGTAACAGTATAATCTAGATAAATACAAACAATAATGATTATCAATAAAGCCTTTTAGAAGGCTTTTCATTTAAGAAAAATCATCGAGCACGATTGAATTTAGGAGGTTATTTTATGAAAAAAACGAAAAAATTAATAGGTATTTTAACGTTAGTCGGTATACTTGTTTTGGTTATAGCAGGATGTGCAAAAGAAGAGGAAATCTTAAAGGTGGGCATGGAACTTAAATACCCGCCCTTTGAGACTGTTGATGAAGAAGGTAACCCAACAGGTGCTTCCGTTCGATTAGCAGAGGCCTTAGGGGAATATCTGGACATGAAGGTTGAGATTATTGATACCCCATATCCAAGCTTGATTCCTGCTCTTGAATCAGGAAGCATTGATATCATCATATCCTCTATGACCATTACAGAAGCACGTCAAGAGATTGTTGATTTCTCAGATCCTTATACCACCAGTCAACTCATGATGTTGGCTCATAAAGATTCTAAAGTGAAGTCGCCGTCAGATTTGAATGATCCGGAGGTGATTATTGCTTCAAAGTCGGGTACCATAGGTGCTCTATGGGCAGCGGCGAATGCACCTCTTGCTCAGGTGTTGACTTTGGAGGAAGAAGTAACCGCAGTACTTGAAGTAGCCCAAGGTAATGCGGATGTATTTATTTATGACCCATTGTCGATTATCAGACATCAAGAAAACTATCCTGACACGACAGTAGCCATCCTAGAACCATTACCAAATACCCAAGGCTGGGGTATTGCCCTTCGAAAAGGTGAGGATGATGAATTCAAGCAACAGTTAAATGATTTCATCCAAAAAGCCAAAACAGATGGCACCTATGATGCCATTCGCGCTGAGTTTTTAGAGGATAAAATCAAAGAATTCGAAGATCAAGGCTTAGACTTTTTCTTCTAGAGAAAAAGAGGTAATTATATGAAAAACATGAGAAAGACATTTGGGTTTGTGGCAGCACTGGTTATATATTGCGTGTTTTTCTATTATGTCATGACAAAAGATATTGGTAAGGCTTGGAATTTTGAACCCTTTGGCGCATATAGCTTTTTCATATTTAGAGGTTGGCTGATAACCATTTACATTAGTTTCATAGCTTTGTTATTGGCCCTTTTCATTGGCTTAATTCTATACTTGATGGAGCAGACGAATTTTTCTGTGTTGCATTATCTGGCCGTCATACATAAGAATATTATTTTTGGAACACCTTTATTGGTTATTGCCATTGTTGCCTACTATTATATTGGCAATGCTTTTGAGATTAGATCCAAGATTCTGGTAGGTACGATAACACTGGGACTGTATATTGGGGCCTATGTATCGGACATCTACAAAGGTGCCATCGAATCCATTCACATTAATCAATGGCAGACCGCTAAGATGTTTGGATTTACCAAGTTCAAAACATATAGGCATATTGTTTTCCCACAAGTCATTATAAGCATTCTTCCGCCCTTGGCCGGACAGTTTGCCTTAACCATCAAAGGCAGTGCACTCTTATCCTTTATGGGTACAAGTGAATATTATAATCGGGTAAACAATGTTATTGCTAACACCTATTTAAACCGAGAAGGTTTTCTAATTATGACCCTTGGCTACTTACTGATCACCATACCTTTAATCAAATTGGTACGCTATCTGGAAGTACGCTTGAACTACAAGAACTGAGGTGTAACTATGAAACTTAAAATCGACAACCTCGTGAAAAAATACGATGGCAAGATCATTCTAAACGACATGTCCATGGATATTGAAGACGTTCAAGTGCTGGCTTTGATTGGTGCGTCCGGTAGCGGTAAATCCACATTACTTAGGTTGATTGCAGGTCTTGAAACCTTTGAAAGTGGCGACATAGCCATCAATAATGATTGGATGAGTCGGGAAGATATCCGAGACTATAGGAAAAAGGTGGGCTTTGTTTTTCAAGATCACAATCTTTTCTCTCATTTATCTATTTTCGAGAATATCAGTCTGATACTTGAAAAAGTACACGGCCAAAAAAGAGAAGTCTTTACATCGGAAATATTAACGCTACTTACTTACTTTGGTTTAGAGGAGCATAAAGATAAGTTACCCCATCAAATCAGTGGGGGTCAATCTCAAAGGGCTTCTATTGCAAGGGCTTTGGCTATAAAACCGGAAATCATACTTTTGGATGAGCCCACATCATCTCTAGATCCCGTTCTAACATGGGAAGTCTTGTATGCCATTAAGAAGTTGGTGGACGAGAAGAAAGATGTCATACTGGTCACCCATGAAATAGGTTTTGTAAAGCATGTTGCAGATTATGTTATTTTCATGGACGAAGGTCAAGTGGTAGAGCAAGGTGAAGATATATTAGAAAAACCAAAAACAGAAGCTTTACAAGCGTTTTTAGGTAAAGTTTTAAGTTTTGCATAAAAAGAAATTAGAAAAAGTGCTTTTGACAGCACTTTTTCATTTATTTGCTAATGATTTATAATTTAGCACGGGTATTGCAAAACTCACATCGGTACTCTTTGGTTTGCGGATTGACCAGATGGAAAGTGGTATCGACATTGTGCTCGGTGGTGGTGATGCACCTAGGATTCTTGCAGGATAAAATACCGACCACGGTTTTAGGCAACTTAATTTGTTTCTTTTCAATAACCTGACCATTTTCAATAATGGTAATGGTTAAGTTAGGATCAATGAGACCTAGAATATTAAGATTAAGATCAATAACATTGTCAATTTTTATAAGATCTTTTTTACCCAGTTTGTTGGAATGGACATTACGAATCAGGGCGGTTGGATAAGCAACTTCTTGTAACTTTAATTCTTTGAAGATCTTATAGCCAAGGCCGGCCTTAATGTGATCAATGACAATACCACGGTGTATTCCGGTGATTTCTAACATATTAAGCACCTCCCAGTAGTTTTAGAATCAAAGCCATACGAACGTACATACCGAACTTGGCCTGTTTGAAGTAGACGGCTCTTGGATCATCATCCACATCGGAGCATATTTCGTCCACCCTTGGCAGAGGATGCATGATAATCATATCCTCCTTGGCAGAGGTCAACTTATTTTTGGTCAAGATGTAATAACCCTTAAGTCTTAGGTACTCTTCTTCGTTAAAAAAACGTTCTTTCTGGATTCGAGTCATATAGAGAATATCCAGTTGGTCGATGACTTTATCTAGATTGTCGGTCAAAGCGTAAGAACCGAGCGCTAAGTCATCAAGAATATAATCGGGTATGGTTAACTCGGTAGGTGATATGAAGATAAAGCGGATATTTTCATACTTGTTTAGAGCCTTAACCAATGAATGGGCGGTTCGGCCAAACTTTAGATCACCACAAAGACCGATGACTTGATGGTTGATGGACTTTTTGAGGGATCTTATGGTTAAAAGATCCGTAAGGGTTTGGGTAGGATGTTGATGACCACCGTCACCGGCATTAATGACCGGTATATTAGCGTTTTTGGAAGCTAATTTGGGCGCACCTTCTTTTGGATGACGGATGACGGCAATATCTGCATAGCAACCGACGGTGCGTATGGTGTCGGCAATGCTTTCGCCTTTGGAAACAGAGGATGAGTTGGGCTCGGAAAAGCCTACAACTTGCCCTCCAAGTCTAAGCATAGCGGCTTCAAAACTAAAACGGGTTCTGGTAGAGGGTTCATAAAATAGGGTGGAAAGCAGTTTTCCCCGACAAGCCTCCAGATAGTTGACTTCATTGGTCATAATCCGGTCAGCTAGTGTAAAAATTTCTTCCTGTTCTTCTAAAGAAAAATCATTGGACTCAATTAGATGTCTTCCTTTTAACATAATTATCTCCTTTTTAGCCTCTCTGTGCTAGATTAAAGGTATCGTTATAACAGTTGCAAGTGTCATTGTTCATGAATAATAAAAGACGATACGGCCGCATCGTCTTTTGGTTACTGTGATAATAAGGCACTAACAAATCTGTTGGCATTATCTTCAAATAAGAAAAAGCCGATAGCATCGGTAGGTTCAGCTTTAAAACCACTTGAGGATGTCAAGACCTTCATGACGTCCAGTACATCCATTTCAGATGCATTGCAAAATTCGGCAAAGGTAAGGTTGACACCATCTTTTTGGATATAAACGATAAAACCTATGGGTTCGGCCGTTATCAGGGGTGAGAAGTCTGTCGTATTCATGTGATTGCCTCCAATAAGAATAATCCGCAGAAGTGGCTAAGTCCAAACCGATGAACTATAAAAGTTGAGGGGTAGGAAAGCTATTATCATTTTATCATTGGATTGATAAAATGTATAGGGTAAAATAAAGAATATAGACACTTAAATAGAGTTAAGTGTTAAACTGTTTACTTAATCCTTAAGGTTTAGTATACTTAAAGTATGATTAAGTCGTCAAAATTATATAGTTAAGCGTTCGCTTATAATAGATATAAATTTAGTGAAATATATTTTGACCCTTTAACCATGTAGATTAGAAATAACTAGAAAGAGTAGTGGGGCGTGAAACTATGAGACTGGTACCGATTGGTTCTCTTAAAAATGATAGCATCGTAGCAAAAACAATTTATAACGAAAGAGGCAGTGTACTGCTTAAATCGAATGTTAGTTTGTCTGAAAACTTAATTGAAAAACTTAGAGATAATGGTATCATAAGTGTTTATATTAAAGATGACTATAGTTTAGGTGAAATACAAGATGTAATTTCTCCAGAGCTTAGGAACAAAGCGGTTAGGGAAGTGAAGCAAGTCTTTGAAATGGTCCAAATGGACTTACATAATCAAATAACGGAGCTACAAAAAGAAAAAAAATCCATAAAAAAAAGATTGAACATGATGGCAGATCAAAAGTATTTCAATCAGATTAGTGGCATTATCGATGATATGATGGAAGATATAGGGAAAAACAAAGATGCTATGGTGGGTCTTGTGGATATTAAAAATATGAATGGTTTCTTATATCAACATGCTGTTCAAGTAACTGTCTTATCTTTAGTTGTAGGCATCGATATGAAGCTGGGAAGACTCAATCTTAAGGAATTAGCTATTGGTGCCATGCTGCATGACATAGGTCTAGCCATGATTGATCATAACTTATGGACTTATAAAGATGATTTTACGGAAGAAGAGCAGAAGATCTATAAAAGTCATGTAGAGCTGGGGTATGAATTTATTAAAGAAAACACCATGTTAACCGGTGCCAGTATCATACCAATCTTGGAGCATCATGAGACTTATAATGGTGAAGGTTATCCAATGGGTAGAAAAGGTAATAAAATTCATAAAAATGCAAGAATCGTATCCGTAGCCAATGTTTATGATAAAATGACATCAGGTATTGATGGAACATTTATCCAACCCAGTGAGGCCATTGAATATATTATGGGTAACTCAGGGGAAACAGGCCTGTTTGATATTGACATTGCCAGACGTTTTGTGAGGCGGGTGGTGCCTTATGCTATCGGCAGTTATGTAATGCTTTCTAATCAGGAGATGGCCGTAGTCGTGGGCTATAATGTAAATAACCCACTTAGACCCATCTTGAAAGTAATAGAAGAAAACAAAAAGTTAGATGACCTTAAGAATATCGATTTAATGGCCCATGAAAATTATAAACTAACCATTATTAAGACTTTATAAGGCAAAAGCCGGGGATAATTCATCAAAAATAGCTTGAACGGTGGTCATTTCATTCACACGAAAGGCATTGGCACCAACAAAAAGCAAACCTTCATCCACTCGTCCTTCAACGGCATCAATAAGAGCCTTAGTGATACAAAAAGGTGTTTCGGCTGGGTTACATTTATGAATACATTTATAACAGCGGTCAATCTTAACTTTCTGTGTGGCTTCTACATGCTTTAGAAAAGGATTGTTAAGTGCTCGTCCAGGTAGACCAACGGGGCTCATCATGATTTTGATGTCATCTTCTGTGGCGTCTAAGTATGCTTTTTTATAGGTATATGAAGCATCACATTCCTCAGTCACAACAAATCTTGTACCAATTTGCACGCCCTCTGCACCGGCATCCAAGACTTCTTTGATATCATGAACATCATAGATACCACCAGCGGCAATAATTGGTATTTTAAGTCCAACTTCCTTAAGGTGGGCCGTTAGTTCAGAAACGATGTCAACCAAACTTTGATTGCTACCGTCGATTAACTCTTCATATTTAAAGCCAAGATGACCGCCGGCTTTGGCACCTTCCACCACAATGGCATCTGGTGTTTTATCGTATTTTTTCTTCCACCTTTTTATGATCAGTTGTGCACCCCTTAAAGAAGAGATAATGGGTACGATTTTGACTTTTGAATTCTTAACGAGGTCAGGTAGGTCAAGTGGTAGACCGGCTCCGGATATAATCATATCCACTTTGGCTTCAACAGCAACCTTTACAAATTCTGCATAGTTTTGCATGGCCACCATAAGATTGACACCAATGACCCCTTCTGGTGCATTGGCTTTTGCTTTTATGATTTCATTTTTTAGAGCCCTTTTATTGGCCTCTATTGGGTTAGATTTAAAGTCATTTTCCAGATAACCAATTTGGGCACCAGATATAACACCAACACCACCAGCCTTGGCCACAGCTGCAGCTAGGCGGGATTTAGATACACCGACGCCCATGCCGCCTTGTATAATAGGTACTTTTATGGTTAAGTCTCCGATTTGCAGTGCTTTTGTATGCATAAGAATCTCCTTAATTACTTTGAGTGTCAAACTATTTTATATTCTACCATAAAACATGTAGTATTGAAAGCTATTTCTTATGGTAATGAATATGAATTTTTTGTAAACCTAAATTATGACCCATGGATTAAGTTTAGGTTAAAAATTAAACACATACCTAGGATAAAACAGTGGAATTTGATATACTGAGTCGTACCCATTTTTTTCGACAATCTACGGGTCGGTTGAACTCATAAAATTATGAAAGTTGAGTATGTATGATTAATACAAAGGATAAATTGACGTATGGCGTTGGAAATGTTTCAAACGGCATTATATTACAAGCACTAACATCTTATTTGGTTTTTTTTGGAACGACGATATTAGGTTTATCAGGAACGATTATTGGTCTGGTAATAGCGGTTAGTGTCCTTTGGGATGCCGTTAGTGATCTATTAATCGGTCATATGTCGGATTATGCGGCTAGTAAAAAATTCGGCCGAAGACATCTGTTTATGATTGTAGGTACCTTTGGACTGGTGATTTTTAACGGACTCTTATGGAGTATTCACCCTTCTTGGTCTTACAACTTAAAAGTATTTCTTCTGTTTATTTGTGTCATGATGGTCAAAACCTTTATGACCATTTTAGTTACACCTTATAACGCTCTTGGCGCTGAATTGTCCAGTGATTATCATGAAAGAACTTCCATTCAGGCCTATAGAACCGTATTTTTTATTCTTGGTGTTGCCTTTACCACTGTTGTCGGTATGGTATTTTATTTTAAACCGACGCCTTTGTACCCTCTAGGTCAGTTGAATCCGTTAGCTTATCAGCAGTTGGGTATCAGTCTATCTCTGATTGTTTTGATTTGTGCTGGTATTGCTACTGTTACCACGCTAAAATATATACCTTATTTGCCCAAAAATACAAAAGTGACTAAGAAGAGCACGATTAAGCTCATGATTATGGAATTCAAAGTCATTCTTGAAAATAAGAATTATCTATATGTTGCGGGGGCTTATTTATCTGCAAACATTGCAACCGCAATTGTGGGTGCGGTTGGGCTCCATGTCTATACCTATACCTTTAAAATTAACAATTATGGTATTGGTATCCTTTTTGGGGTCATGTTTGGTCTTAGTGTGCTTTCTCAACAGTTCTGGGTAGCGTATACAAAAAGGCATGACAAAAGAACCTCAGCGTTGTTAGCTGTTAAGCTATCGATTGTAAGTTCCATTTTTTTTATTGTGTTGGTGGTGTTTCGAGATTATGTCATTGCCCATCCAATATGGATGATGGCTTATGTTATTCCTTCCGGTATCGGTATTGGTGGTTTGATTACGCTACCATTTTCCATGATTGCAGATACGGTGGATGAAGAAGAACTGATGACCGGTCATCGATCTGAAGGCTTATATTATGGTGGTTTGACCTTTAGTTATAAGATTTCTCAATCGGTTGCTATATTTTTACTTGGGATTATTTTAGATCTGGTTGGCTTTGATTCAAGTCTCACCGTTCAACCGACGGCAACGGCTATCGGTTTGGGCCTTATGGTCGCTTTTGGTACACTGGTGGCTTTAGTGATGGCTTATCATTTTTATAAACGCTACAATATGACAAAAGAAAAAGCAGAAGCGATTCAGAAAGCCATTGAAGCTATGGCAACACGTTAGTAGAATTTTGACATGAATATATGAAGAGGAGGAAGAAAGATGAACGCAGCAGCAGGTATAGGATTTTCAATTGTTATAATTATTTATGCACTTTTTATGATAACCCTTGTTGGGCTATCGATATTTATTGTGGTGTTGGGTATCAAGGTTGCTTTTAGAGCCATTAAAGCATTGGACATTTATATTGAGAAAAATAAAACTGTTGAAGATCAAACGGAAGTTATATAGACGGAACTAAGGTGTCGAATTATATGGTTTTGACACTTTACCATAATCTTGAAGAATGAGGTGGATAGGGTGATTAAAAAGTTCTTATTGACGCTATTTTTAATGCTTATTGTGGGTTTGATAGGGGTAGGTGTCTATGAAAATCAGCAAGGTATTCTAAATTCTGATGGCAGGAAATCCATATTAAAAGATCTACATTATGAAGTGATAATAATGCAAGATGGTAAAGCCTATATAGAAGAGTATCGTACTTATGAATTTCTTCAGGGTGACTTCTCCAGAGGCTATTTAGATGTTGAAGGTTCTATTGATCAGGTAGCGGTCTATGATGGTGAGACGCCTTTTATAAAAATGGAAGGTTTTGATAACAACAGGCCAAAGGGCTACTACGCAGTGCAACCTTCCGGTAGCGGAACGAGGGTTGAGTGGTATTATAGAGTCAATGAAAAAACAACAAAAACTTTTAAAATAACCTATTTCATACCGGAAGTGGCTACAATCTATAACGATTGTGTAGATTATTTTCACAAGTATGTCAGCAGCAGCAATGTCTATAAAATCAAGAATCTGTCAGTAACGGTCCATCTACCGGAAGGTGCAAATAAGGATAACACTGAGATATGGGCGCATGGACCAAGTGGTGGTGATTTATCTTTTATAGATGATCGTAAAGTTCAGCTTCAGATGAAAAATGTACCACCCAGCGTATTTATTGAGGCACGTTTTTTAATGCCCCTTGGAGTTATACAAGGTGAGCATCTGAGAATAGATCAAAATCGTTACGAAGATCTACGTGACATGGAAAATGAGGCTTCAGAAAAAAGTACTAGAGAAAGAAGAATCAATGGTATCGTAAACCTTATAGCCTTTATGGTGTCCGGAGCAATCATCCTTTTACCTATAGGTACGCTCATTCAATATCATAGCAAATTGAAGCGGTTTAAGCCGGAATTGGCACCAAGCTATTATAGGGATTTACCCTCAGACATCTACCCGGCTGAATTAGACAGGTTAATGCATTATTATAGTGGTAAAGAAAATACTTCCAATCAGATTTCCGCCACATTACTGGATTTGATTCATAAAAAGGCCATATTTGCCACGATTACGGAAGAGGCATCTACTTTTGGGAAGAAGAGAGATACGGTTTTTACCAATCAGTTAACCCAGTGGGACAAGTTGGCACCTCATGAAAGAGCAGTGATGGAATTTGTTTTTATAACTGTAGGTGGTGGGACAGGAACAGTCACACTTAAAGGCATTAAGAAATACTGTTCGAATAAAAAGTCAAACAGCGAGGCTTATGATTTTTACTTGGATTTTGAAAGCAAAGTCAGCAGTAAACTTAAGAGCAGAGACTTTATTGAGACAAAACGTAATGTATTACCCAAAATTGCAACCACATATGTTTTGATCTATGTTATTTTAATGATCCTACCTATGGTCTTGGTAAGTCAGGTAAAGGCCTTAGAGGATTCGCCAATATATTATATATCCATAGCCAGTGTTATTGCTTTTATGATTACAATTATTTTTGGAGGTAAGACCAAAAAGCTTTTAACTCAAAAGGGTGAAAATGAGTTGGCTCTCTGGCAGGCTTTTAAAGAATTTCTATCAGACTTTACGACTTTTGAGCAAAAAGAATTACCGGAGTTATTTATGTGGGAAAAATACTTGGTGTATGCAACGGTTCTTGGTGTGGCAGGCAAATTACTTAAGCAGTTGTATGCCAAGTATCCCGAACTTACCAAGGTGGATTATGATTCAAGACTTCTATATTTAGCCTATTATAATAGAAGTTATAATAATTTTGAAGGCTTTAATGATATTGGAAAAACTATGAGTGAAGCCATGAGAGATACCGTGAATATCGCTCAAAAAGCCGCATCCAAAGGTGGCGGTGGTGGCTTTTCTTCTGGTGGCAGTGATGCTGGTGGCGGTTCCGGTGGCTCAAGTGGCGGCGTGGATTAAAGGAAAAAAAGAGGCTCTGCCTCACGCTTCTTTGTACATATGCATAATTAAAGCTTTGCTATTTGATAGTAAGGAAAATGGGCTTTAGTCACTTTCTTTTATGTGACTAAGGCCCATTTCATATATGACTTGTACATGTTCATCATTGATACTATAATAAACCCATTTACCTTCTTTTCTAGATTTGATAAGTCTTGCCCTTTTTAGTATGCGCAGTTGGTGAGACACAGAGGATTGGGACATTTCTAAGACTTCTGTGATGGTTCCGACACACATTTCCCCCTCAAGTAGAGCACTAAGAATCTTCAGTCTTGTAGCATCGCCAAAAATCTTAAAAAAATCACCTAAAGCATCCAAAGTCTCAGGGACTTCGAGGGCTTCTTTTACTTGATCAACAAAACCTTCATCGGCACAACATTTTGAATGGTGCATGCATTTACCTCCTTGGTTTATGATGTATTATTTCTTCAAACCTATTTGCTTAAGAAAATCATAGACAACATCTGTATAATGTTCATTGTCAACGATAATTGAATTAGCATGGTCGCCATGTGTTGACAAATAAAGCTCACGAATACCTTCTAGTTTATGCTCATATAGATTCACAGAGTGTTCATAAGGAATATAATGATCTTGGGCACCATGAATGAATAAGACGGGTGTATGGACATGCTTCATTTCGGAGATGGGTGATACATCATGGTAGAAACCTTGCCCCATAAGTCGATTGATAATGGAGGCACCGTACAAACCTAACCAAACAGGTAACTTATTTTCAACTTTTATTCGGTATTTTAGAATGGTCAATAAATCTGCGTAAGGGCAGTCAGCTACTACAAAATCAAGGTTGTCATATGTAGCTATGTGCTGTAATGCAATTGAAGCGCCCATAGATTCGCCATGAGTACCAATAATTCCATTAGAACCAACTTTTTCTCTGACCCAACAGACGACATCTTCAAGGTCATGCTTCTCATAGTAGCCATGGGTAGTGGTCCTACCCCCGCTTTCACCGTGGTTTCTATGGTCGTAAGCGATAATATTGAAGCCTAAATCATAATAAAGTTGAAAATACTTTAAAGCGCCAAAGATGTTGGAAGTGATACCGTGAGAGAGAATAACGGTTTTAGTAGCACCTTTGTATGGAATCCAGTAGGCAAACAAATCGTAGCCAAAAGAAGATGGAATCATAACAGCTTCCTTGGGCATACTGCTAATCAGTATATCATTGTAGCTGCCTTGTTTTATATCAAAGTCATAGGCCTCTTCATGAGTGAATATTTGTGGCTTGGCCACATTTTTATAGACATGATAGCTCAGTACACCATAAGCACCTGTTAATGCCATTGTTAAAAATCCTAATCGTTTCATCATCAAACACCTCCATTATTTCACTATACTTTCATTCTATAACAACCCCTCTAAAATCACAACCATTTAACCTATTATTTCGAGATAACATGGCAATGATATGGTAATGAAATATAATAAATGATATGATAATCATAGACTGTATATGCTTGGAGGTTTGAACAAAAATGGATAAGGAGAAAATTCTAGAAGTACATAATCTGACCAAAGAGTATCAAATGGGCGAAGTGGTTGTCCATGCCCTAAGAGGTGTGGATATGGAACTATATGCAGGTGAGTTTGTGGTTATTTTAGGTCCTAGTGGATCTGGGAAAAGTACCATCTTAAATATCATCGGCGGTATTGATACCCCAACAAATGGAAAAGTAAATTATAAAGGAACTGAGATAGGCGATCTAGATGAAAAAGCTTTAACCAAGTATCGTCGTGAAACAATTGGCTTTGTATTTCAGTTTTATAATTTGGTACCAAACCTAACAGCGAGAGAAAACATACTTCTTGCCTCTGATTTGTCGGATGAAGCCATTTCTGTGGATGATTTATTAAAAGAAATCGAACTTGAGGATCGTGGCAATCATTTTCCTTCTCAATTATCTGGCGGACAGCAACAAAGAGTGGCCATTGCAAGAGCCGTAGCGAAAAACCCTACTATACTCTTGTGTGATGAACCAACAGGCGCTCTTGATGTGAGCACAGGCATTGGTGCCCTTAAAGTACTCCGTGCTTTTAACCGTAACTATAAAAAGACAGTGGCCATTATTACCCATAATAAGTCAATTGGTGACATGGCAGATCGGGTTTTTTACGTTAAAGACGGTGTCATTGAAAAAGTTGTCGTAAACGATCATCCCATGAATCCGGAGGAGGTGAACTGGTGATTCTTATTAAGAAAGCCATTCGTTCCATGTTGCGGCATAAGAAAGCTTATATTTCCTGTATTATACTTATGGCTTTAGGTGTTTGGACCTATACCACTATGAATACAGCTTTATTGGAGATCGAGAAAGGTAAAGGCGCTTATTATGAAGAACAACGTCTGGGCGATGCATTTGCCAGTGTGGCTCAGATTCCCAAAACAGCACTACCTTATCTTGAAGACATTGAGGGCATTGACCAGGTAGATGGTAGAGTAGTAGAGACTTTTCGTGTTGTAATGCCGGATTACCCTGATGATGTTATTAAACTAAAAACTATTTCGACGATAATGGACACAAACAATACAAGGCTCAATGCCTATATGAGGGAGGGCAATGATCTGGATTCTATAGAGGATATCCTGATTGGTCATGATTTTTATAAGGCTTATGACTTTGTGCCGGGTGATCGTATAACCATGATTATTAGGCAAAGAACTTATGATTTTACGGTACAAGGATCCATTTATTCTCCTGAGTATGTTTATATCGTTGAAAATATAAATGAATTTTTTTCGGATACAACTAAGTACAATATAGCGTATATGGATGAAATAGTTCTTATGAGGCTGCTTGGTATGGAAGGTCTCTATAATGACTTATCTTTTGCTTTCGAAGAAGGCTATGATTATGATGATGTTAAAGATGAACTGGAGCATGCTTTAAAAAAATATGGATTAATAGAGCTCTATGAACGTGATGATCTTTTTAGTTATTTGATGCTGGAAGAAGAAATATCCAGTGGAAGGTCCATGTCCACCACCCTACCGATGACTTTTGTTGCTATGGCATCGGTGGTTTTGTATCTTATGTTGAAGCGTATTATTGAGCAGGACCGGACACAGATTGGAACCTTAAAAGCCTTTGGCTATGCCAATACAACCATATTGTATCATTACATATTCTATGGATTTGTAACCGGTCTCATAGGTGCCATAGTCGGCATACTCATTAGTGTGGCAAGCATTGGACCCTATATACAGTTTTATTTGGATTATTACAAAATGCCCATAGGCAATGTGGTGACAGATTATCGATATTATTATATAGGTGGTTTCATGTCAATTATAGGTGGCAGCGTAGGCGCATATTTTGGAGCCAAAAATGTAGTAAAGCTTAAGCCAGCAGAAGCTATGCGACCAAAAGCGCCAAGACCGATAAAAAAAGACATTACTCAAGTTTTTCCATTTCTAAAGCATATTCTAAATAGTAGAGGTTTTATGGCGGTTCGAAACATTACACGTAATAAAATCAGATCGGGTTTTGTGGTTATGGGTATTGTGTTTTCTTATAGCATGATGGTGATGATCGGCATGATGAATGGATTTGTGGATACGATGTTTTACAATCAATTCACCCATGTTCTAAAGTATGATGGTGAGATTGTTTTGAATGAATCGGTACCATATGCTCAAGGTGTTCAGTCGGCCATGGCTATGGATCAAGTGGATTACGTGGAGGGGATATTAACTTTACCGGTCTTGGCGAGCAAGGGCTTCAAAAAATCGGGTACAGCATTAATTGGAATTAAGGAAGGAAACTATTTATATAAGCTCTACGATGATGAGAGAAACTACAATTTGAAATTAAACCGAGATGGTGTAATACTAGGAAGTATACTGGCAAAAAACCTTGAAGTAAAAAAAGGCGATAAGGTGGTTATATCCAGCCCTTATATGTCCCAGGACCAGACACTCTATGTTACGGAAGTGGTGAGCCAAAGCATTGGATCTAGCGCTTATATTGACTTATCTCTTTTGGCGGAACTAACAAATCAAGATATGAAGCTTAATAGCTTGATCGTTCAATCAAAGGATGTGGATGGTATTAGAAAAGAACTCTTATATAGTGGTTCAGTGAGTAAAGTAGAGGGTAAGGATAAGACATTAGAACTCTATGAAACGCTACTGGGTTCTTATGACTTTATCATTGTAGTGCTCCAATTTATTGCGATCATCATCGGATTTACCATTATTTATAACACGGCGGTTATATCTTTATCGGAGCGAAGTAGAGAGTACGCCACCTTAAGGGTTCTTGGCCTTCACATTAATGAAGTGAAGGAGATTATGAGCTTTGAATATTGGATTCTTTGTTTTGTGGGCATTATACTGGGCATACCCTTTGCGCGGGTATTGAATCAGGGGTTGATTAACGCCATCGAGGTGGATGCCTTTGCGTGGCCATCGACAATACCAACCAATGCATATTTTGTTGGAGCTGCAGGTTGTATGTTGGCTGTGGCGTTTGCCAACCTAACATCAATAAAAGCCATTAAAAAACTAGACTTGGTTGAAGTGTTAAAGGAGAGAGAATAATGAAAAAACATATTAAAATCATAGGTATTGGACTTGTAGCACTATTTGTCATGGGTTATTTCATATATGCTTATTTTCAACCCTTAACGGTTGAGACCCTAACCTTGGCTAAAGATCAGTCGGAGATTTATTTTATTGAAAAAGGTCATATGGTCAATAACAAAGAAATCTATTTATACCCTGCTATGGCTGGCGAAATGAAAGAAATCCATGTAAAAAGAGGGGATCAGGTAAAGGCGGGGGATGTGTTAGCCAGTATGGACGACACTCAGATGATTCAGCAGATTTTGGCTCAGGAAGAAATGATTAAAGGATATCAGGCTCAAAAAAACGGGGCCAAAGTGGATGTTCAAGTAAGTATGGACAATATGAGGCTCACTAGAGCTCAATTATTAGGTCAGTTAAAGGGACTTGAAGCAGAAATAGGCACAGAGGATCAGAGAGAACTAGAAGCAATGCTAGTAGCACAGAGTAAGGCGAGATATGAACAAGGCCTTGATGATTTGGAAAAATATCGATTACTTTTTGAAGAAGGTATCATTGCTGAAAGTGAATTTAATGATTTCAAGACCATGGTGAATGGCTTAGAAGCAGATTATCAAATGAGTCAGGTATCAAAAATTTCAGGATTAGACTATTATAACAGCATGAAAAGTGCCATTCACGCACAAATCAGCAGTATAGATGCCTCACTAAAAAGAGATCGTCTAACCACCACAGAAGCTTATTATCAGTCTATGATTGACAGTGCAGAGGCAAGCCTTGCAGGAATTAGAGCGCAAGCGGAAGAATTGGAGATCAAAGCCCCACATGATGGGTATATTAGTGATATCATGGTGGATGGCACCAACCGTGTCAGTGGTATGGAACCGGCATTTTTCCTTATAGGAGACGGGGCTTTAGAGACTCGTGTCAAGGTAAATACCAGAGACATTGAATATGTTCGTGAAGGTGATGTGGTTGAATTAATCTATAACCGTCGTTCGGGAGAAGTGACATTGACAGGTAGAATCACTTACGTAGCAAATAACGCTACAGTTGAGTTATCGCCTCTAGGTATAGAGGAACGAAAGGTTTTGGTCATTATTGAGCCGGAGGTCAACGCGTATCTTGAGACAGGTTATGAAGTGGATGTTAAGTTCATTGTTTTTAATGAACCGGATAAACTGATATTACCTAACAGTGCTTTATATAAAAGAGATGACAAAGACATGGTCTTGGCCATACGAGATGGCAAGGTAGAAGAGGTGGCGGTCGTACTTGGTTATGAATTAACTGGGCGCACGGTTATCGAAGAAGGTGTTGGAGAAGGTGAAGTTATCATTACCGATCTAGAAGCGAAAGGCCTTAAGGTTGGGGTGAGGGCTAAGTCGTCATAGGTTTCATAGAGATTCAAGAAAACAAGAAGAAGGGGCTGTCCACTGGACAACCCCTTCTTCTTATTGATTATATTTTTATCTTATGAATTCTTTTTCCTTAGAACAGCACCGATGCCGGTAAGTGCAACACCGATAAGTGATAATGCTTCTAGTGGGATACCACCAGTTTGTGGTAATTCTTCATCTTC
>NZ_JCBCDA010000096.1:0-4779 GCF_059865615.1 Petrocella sp.
AAGTGTTTTTAGCACATTTGCTTGTCAGTAATACTGAGAAATGGGATAATATGAACAGAGGTGAGGGCCTCTAGGGTTATAGGATTGAAAAAAAGTAGTGTCAAAAAGCTCAAAATTTCCCATAAGCAAAAACAAATATAAAGAATAAACGTTCTTCTAATTGATGGAGGGTGTTTAATTTGGAGATCATAATAATGCTTTTGGGATAGTATGAAGGAGCAGCAAAAGAATATGTGGCCATTTGTGAAAATAATAAGCAGTATATTTAGAAATCAATTCAAGTCTGTGAAAGGTTAAGGTCAGGTTTATAATAGCCTAAGGGAGTGTGAATATGTTAGCAATTGCAATATGTGAAGATGACAAAATGCAACAAATAGAAATTGAAAAATATGTACGTGATTTGTTGCTGGATGAGTCGATTGAGATTGATTTGTTCGATTCTGGAGAAGAACTAGTGGCAGCTTATGAAAGAGGAAAGAAGTACTCTATCATTTTACTTGATATGCAGATGAAAAAATTGGATGGCATTCAGACTGCAAAACTCATTAAGAAGCATGATAAGTACGGTATTATAATAATAGTAACATCTGTAATTGAATATGCGGTTGAAGGCTACAGTATTGATGCGTATGATTTTATACTAAAACCGGTTGATGAATCAAAATTACATCGAGTACTTGCTAAAGCAATAGATGAAATTCAAGTTACAATGAATAAATCATATCTTATCAAGTCAAGAGAGAAAATAATAGCACTTAGGCTATTAGATGTGCTTTATTTTGAAAGTAATAAGAAGAAAGTGATTTTGCATACCAGTGATAACGAATATGAAAATAACGAAAACATCAGTAATGCAGAAAAAAGATTGTGCAAGGATGGATTTATCAGAATCAGCAGATTCTATCTGGTTAATGTGCACCATATTAAAGAAATTGGGATACGAGAAGTTGTTATTTCAAATGATGAGAGACTAATTTATAGCGATAAATATGCTGATGTGATAAAAAATAAATATTTGGTATATATGATGGGAGAAATGTAATGATTAGCTACATTAGTGAAATCATTTTTTTTATGAGCAATATTGTTGGTATATTTATTGCATTAAGGTTATTTAACTGCCTATTAAGTATGAAAAAAATTAAACCGATTAACATGAAATGGAGTCTAATTGCGATACTTGTTATTGCAACGGTAATCAATACTTCACTCGAAACATTAGGCATTAGTTTAATTGTTGGGTTTGTGCTTTATTTTGTAATAGGTCACTTCTTCTTCGAGGGGAAGGCTCATGTTAAACTGATAATTGCAATATTCCTTTTGGTATTTTCGCTGATTACAGAGTTAATAACAGTGATTTTGATAGGAGCTATGTTAAGAGATCAGATACAAAATGTAAGAGAAAACATAATGTTTTTATTTTTAGGAAGCATTGTATCAAAAATTCTCATGATGCTTCTTATAGAGTTTATTATTAGATTTAAGAGGAGAAATGCATCCAGAATATCTCTGAGTTCCTGGATGCTAATCATTACTATTCCAATAACCAGTATAGTATTAGCGATTGCAAGTATTTATGAACCGGTTGTGAGTGGAACGGTGAGCGAAATGGGAGTGTTATCATGCGTTGTAATTCTTTATATTAATATAATCGTATTTCACCTATTTGATAGTATCATTGTTCAAGTAGATGAGAATAATAAATACAGATTTCGTGAACAGCAGCTATTGTATCAGCAGGATCAATATGAGAATGTGATTGCCGGATATAATCAAATTAAGAAGTTTCGACATGATATGATTGGGCACTTCATTGCAATTGATGGATACCTCACAAAAAATATGATACAGGAAGCTATAGAATATTTAGGGAAGTTATCCAATGAATTGAATATTGAAAAGAAGGGTATTCTGTCAAAAAATATTGTTGTTGATGCAATAATAAATAACCGTAAAGCAAAAGCAAATACATTAGGAATAGCTTTTGAGCATGAAATTGCAATACCTGAGCTTCTTTATGTTGATAATATGGATCTTTGTATAATTATTGATAATGCTTTGAATAATGCGATTGAAGCGTGTGAGAGAATAACTGACGATGAGCAGAAAAAAATGATCCAATTACAAATGAAGTATAAAAAAGGGTGTGCTTTGATAGATATAAAAAACACATATAATCCCAAAACAATAAAAGTGAGTAATAAAAAGTATATTTCTTCGAGAAAGGAGCGAATTATAGGCGAGATTGGAACAGGTATTGAAAATATTGAATCGGCAGTTGAGAAATATGGAGGCATATGCCATATTGGTTGCAGTGATATGTATTTTAATGTACAAATAATGCTTCCTGATAAAAAATTAAGTTTATAGTTTTTGATCTAAAAACTATTTTAATTGCTTTTCAAGGGTGTTTGGTTCCAATTCGATTGTAAAAAAAATGTAAGATGTTATAGTTGAATCAAATTGTTGGAGGTGGAGGATTGATAAAGCAATTTGCTAAAACGTTAACATCTTTTTTTATGCATGAAATGATAATTGAATCTGAAGATTATGAAGTATATCTATATGGAACAGAACAATTATTGATTAACCTGTCAATTTTACTTGTTGTAATTACAACGAGTGCCATTACCGGCTGGTGGAAGGAAACATTTTTTTTCTTCTTTGGAATTATACCGATAAGAGTCGTTGCTGGTGGGTATCATGCAAGTACTCCATTTAGGTGTAACATATTGACCATAGTGGTGTACATAGTCAATTTGCTGCTAATAAATGCTCTTGTAAGTAGAATGACTGTGTTAGTCCTAATCATGATGTTTGGTTTTATAGTCTTGAGTGTTTTCAGGATTGGACCGGTCGATAACAAAAACCGAGAAATTAAGAACCGGGAATATGAATCAGTATGGAAACGTAGTAAGAAAGTCTGCATATTTATTGTGATGATTTGCGTTGTCCAACTACTTTTGCTTGGACCTCAGAGTAGTATTTTGATGAGTACATTGATGGGAGCGGTAGTAGCGACAATTTCATTAATCATAGGGAGCATAGTAAGAGGAGGTGAAAGGAATGAAGAAAATAGGTTTTGTACGTAAGTACTCTGGTACCGCATTTGCATTTATTGCTTTGGTTGTAGCTCAAGCGGCATCAACACAGTTTAGTCTGATTTTCTATCAAAGTGAGATACCAAATAAACTGAAGCATTAAATGAAGCGATTCAAATAACAAATAGGAGTGTCAAACTTGACATTACCGACTAAAAGAGGAGAATATTTATATGAAAAAATGGAATAGTTTACTAATTATTGTATTGATACTCACATTGGTAACATCAACTACTGCTTATGCAGGAAATGTTATCGAGAATAAAAAAGCACTTGAGAATACTATTGATAAGATTGCTCAAGTCAATAATCTAAGTGATGCAGAGAAATATATGCTTAGAGATAGCTTGAGTGAACAAATACTCAATATGGACAAGAATGAATTGAAAGAATTAAAAGAATCAATGAAGACACTCGATAAGGAATACCACACCTTTTTGAAAGATAATATAGAGGATGCTAAGCTTATTCAAGATGTAAGAGAAGTCCAGTTACAAAAAGATTATTCTGAAGGTGCAAATATTCAAATGGCAACAAGATCAAGTAATATCTATGTAAACTTTGTCTATATCGGTGTGGCATTAGCACCTCTTACTGGATTGCAATTATGGTGTAACCAAGGTGGCTATGACCTTATTGAAGAAATAGTAAAAGGTGGTGGTATTGCTGGTGGCATGGGACTTATGATTATCAAATTATGTGCATCTGCAAGTGCTGTAGCTATGGCAACACCAGTAGCAGCAATAATTGGGGGAGTAGTAGCTCTTAATCTAGTATCTCTAAAAATCCAATTGATGTTCTCACCAATTGCACATATAAATATTTAAGACTGAAACAATCTAGTTTGAATAGAAATAGGTGAAATATGAAAATGAAGAAGATTGTGTCGATAGTGATTGTTTTGATTATTAACTTGAGTGTACTCATGATATTTAAGAATATTGATTATTCCTTGTTAACATGTATACTGTCATATTTTGTTGTGACAATAATAACCATTTTTAAACCAGAGCTTATTGGGAATGATAAGGTCAGTGACTCATCAGTTAAATTAAAAGAAAGTATATGGAGTTTTGTCTTCATCATTATATTGCTTATCATATGGCTCTTATAGAAAGTTAAATTATATATAAAGATGCCCTTGAGATATCTTTTCTTATAATCAAATATGATTAATAATCTGAATAAGGCTTGGATTTGAAGTATTAATTTTGACAACCAAAGAATGTCGAAAATTGAGAAGTAACTAGACCTGGGATGAAACTATTTCAAGGTATTACAGTGGGATTTTATTGGAATGTTATAAGCGAAATTATAAGACGTACCGATGGTGATAGGCTATTGTGATATATATGGAAAAGGTCTATTAACGACTCCTTTTGGGGATCCTACAGGTACACTTTGAGTTATACTAAGGATCACAATTATTCATTTAGTATTAAACTATGATAATGTGTTGGAGGTATGCATGGAAATAATTGGATTTGAAAATGCATGGATACAAATTATTTTACATATAGTAGGTACTTTTATTTCTATAGCTATTATTATTTTGATATTAATTTTCTTTTTTAAGTTGTTAAAGAAAATAAGCAATATCGAAGAATTATTGAGAAAGATTGTTGAAAGAATGAACGTTGATGATAAGTAGATTCGGATTTTAGCAATGTTATGAAGT
>NZ_JCBCDA010000116.1:0-11958 GCF_059865615.1 Petrocella sp.
ATATGCTGTTTATGGCGGCTGTTCTATTGCTTGTAATCCTCACAATTTTTTATCTGGTTAACAAATCAACACATAGACAGGACAACAAAGATGTTCTAGATATTCTGAAAATAAAATATGTTCAAGGTGAACTGACAGAAGAAGAATATATGAAGAAAAAAGAGCTGCTGTTAAAAAAGTAGGAAGAAAGATTTAGGATGATGGACAATTCAGTCATGCTCCTGTAAAATCAGAATGAGGTGATTGAATGAAGTATCAGATTATGATGGTTGAAGATCAAAAGGATATACGAGATATTGTAGTTAAATACCTAGAAAAAGAAGATTATGAGGTTCTCATAGCTCAAGATGGTTTTTTAGCGCTCGAACTTTTTAGTCAATCTTTGATCCATCTCGTCCTACTTGATATTATGATGCCCGGCATTGATGGATTTGAGGTCTTGAAAGAGATTCGAAAAATATCCGATGTGCCGGTAATTATGTTAACAGCAAAGAAAGAAGAGATAGATAGAATAAAAGGCTTTGACCAAGGTGCGGATGACTATGTTCTTAAGCCGTTTAGTCCGAGAGAACTTATGGGTAGAATTAAAGTCCTATTAAAAAGGGTTTATCATGAATCGGAGACTATGATTTATAGATTCAAAGATTTAAGTTTACACATTGGAAGCATGAAGCTATACAAAAATCAAGAGGAGATCACGATTACATCTGCGGAGTATGGCTTGTTATGCGTGTTTTTCAAAAATCAAGGTCAGGTTCTTAGTAGAGAGCAGCTTATTAGATTAGCCTATGGAGTGAATTATGAAGGCTATGACCGCAATATCGATAGTTATATCAAGCGTATTCGACAAAAAATAGAAGTCGATTCAAAAAAACCGGAAATACTAGTAACAAAATATGGTGCCGGTTACATGTTTGGAGGTAAATGATGGTATCTATAAGACAACAGTGGTTAGGTGTTCTTATCTTTATAGCCGTCCTTTCTGTAGCTGTTAATGCCTTGGTTCTTAGTGCACTTATTAATCGATATTTTGTTGAATATACGACACAAAATTATAAAGCACATGTGGAACAAATTACTTCTTACTCAAAAAGAATATTGGAAGAATCAAATACCAATATAACACAAATGGCCATGGATATGGAAACACATCTAAGTGACCCGATTACGAGTATTAAGTTATATGATGCCCAAGGTGGGCTTTTGATTGATGTGGCACGAGAACAGAGATTAGGACCGGATATGATGCGCGAAGGCATGATGTTTAGAATGATGGGTAGTTTCTTTGAGGAAATGGATTTTATTGAGATCCAAGATGATAGAGGCATAAAAATCGGTCAACTTAATATTTTACGCTATAGCTCTCTTGAAAACTCAATGGCAACAAGGATGTTTAGAGTGGCACTTTTTACCAATAGTTTGATATCTATAGGTTTGGTGTTGATTTTATCTGTTGTTATAGGCTTGATAGTGAGCAAAAAAATGAGCAGAGATCTTGCAGATACGTCTGTTATGGCACAGAAGATTGATATTGGAGAAGAATTGGAGATTCAGTCATCTAAAGTCATGGAGATCCGAATCATACAGGAACGCTTGGAAGCACTAAGATCCAAGTTAAAGCTAAAGCAAAGAAGTCGAAAAAATCTGACAGATGCGTTATTGCATCAAACAAGAACACCTTTAACAATTTTGAAGTCACATTTTGAAGGCTATGAGGATGGTTTAATTCATTTTTCAAAAGATGAATTAAAAACCTGTGAGAACCAAATAGAAGATTTAACAGCGATTATTGAGAATATGAGTGGTATGATTGATGCAGATCAAGATATGGATAAAGCTAGAATTGAAGAGTTTGATCTTCATACGATGTTAACTAGAATTGTAAAAGGTTTATCTGTCCAATTTGAAAGAAAAGATGTGGCTTTGAGACTCGATAATCATATGAAGATTAAAATGAAAACAGATCCTTATATGCTGAGCCAGGCAATTTATAATATTTTGACCAATGCTTATAAATATACCAATGCTAAAGGCCAAGTACTACTGGATTATCAAGAAAAAGAAGGAAATATAAATATTACTATTAAAGATGATGGTATAGGTATTGATAAACAAGAGCTACTCTATATCTTTAATGCTTATTACCGAGGCAGTAATGCTAAAGGAACACAAGGAGAAGGCATAGGTTTGCATGTTGTGAAGGAAAACATAAAAGGAATCGAAGGCACTGTTGTTGTGACTTCAATTCTGGGTGAAGGTACTGAATTCGATATTTGGATACCGAAGGAGATTCAGTAAGAAGCCGTTTTAGTCCTTGGTTAAATCAACAATGGTATTCCATAGCATCTTAAGCTTCTTTTTAAAAGATAAAGATGGTTAAAGTATCAAAATTAAGTTTCACTAAGTTCACATACCATATATAGATTATGTTGATATATTCGTAACTATATATGGTATGTGAAAGTTCAACCATATCGTTTTGACACTTTAACCAAAGATAGAATAAATCATATAGTACAAATAAAAAGACGATTAATAATCGTCTTTTTATTTGTATGAATAACTTAATAATAAAATATATTAATAAAATAATTAAAATGAAGAAATTAAACATTAATAAAAACATAATATATTATTATTGAAAAATAATAAAAAAAAATCTTTATATTAAAATAATAATAATTATTATTAAAAACAAGATAAAAAAATATTAAAAATTGATGAAAATTAATTGTTTTTTTCCGAGACTTATGGTATGATGATTCTAATATTATTTCGGGAGAGTGATGATATGTTACGTTTCAAAAACATGCGCCAGCGTGTTGAGTTTGCCTACGAAAGAATGAATATCGATATTTACTATGAAGGTGATTACCGTTACACCATTGAGCATCATAGTAATCATAAGATTTTTGAAAAGCTGTCTGAAGAACAGGTGGATGAAGTCTTGAATCAGATATGGCAGGAACTAAAAGTAGAAAAAGTTGGGTAGGGGACTGGTATGCATGGATTTCAAGAGATTAGAGCAGATGTTCTGATTAATAGTGATGATTTGAGAAGAAGATTCAAAGACGTTAGAGAGCTGGTACATAGCCGAGGGAATGCGGGCGTGTTGGTCAACAATCGAGTTGATATGGTTCTTATGGATATTGAAGTGTACAATAAATTAATTGAAAATCAGTCTATAAGCCAGGGTGAATCCGTTTAGAAAGATGGGTTTGCCTTTTATTGTTAGAAAACAAATCGGTGAAGGGAGATAAATGATGAAGAGCTTTAACATGTACATACCAACAAGAGTATATTTTGGCGAAGGTGCTATTAAGGATTTGAACATTGAAATAAAAAAATATGGTGATAGGGTTTTAATGGTTTATGGACACGGAAGCATAAAACGTAACGGTATTTATGAGGATGTCATGGCTGCTTTTGAGTTAGGTGATATTAGCTATGTAGAGCTTTCGGGTGTTGATGTGAACCCTAGGTTAGAAACGGTGAACGAAGGGGTAAGACTCTGCTTATCAGAGGGGATTGATTTTATTCTTGCCGTAGGTGGTGGAAGTGCTATTGATTGTGCAAAAGCTATAGCTGCAAGTGTTTACTATGCAGGTGACCCTTGGGAACTTGTGACCTATAAAACTAAAATTCAAAAGGCTATGCCCTTAGGCGTAGTATTAACACTTTCTGCAACAGGTTCGGAACTTAACGGTAACGCTGTAATAAGCAATATCCAGTTAAAAGAGAAGCGAGGGTTTTCAAGTGAATGGATGTGGCCTAAGTTTTCTATAATGGACCCAACCTATACCTATACTGTATCTCAGCATCAAACGGCTTGTGGTATTGTCGATACCTTAACCCATTTATATGAATTTTATTTTAGTGCTAAAGATGAGGCAGAGCTCTCGGATGCTATGAGTGAAGCCATTATGGCAACGGTCATTAAATACGGCAAAAAAGCCATGAGCGAGCCTGACAATTATGAGGCTCGATCCAATTTGATGTGGGCAAGTGCAGTTGCTCTAAGTGGGATGGCCAATCGAGGAAAAACATTTGAAGGGTTTAATCACGCAGTTGAACACGGGCTAAGTGCGATTTATGACATAACCCATGCGGATGGTCTAGCCATATTGGCCCCCTATTGGATGGAATATGTTTTGGATGAAAAAAATGTGATTAGATTCGCCAGATTTGCCAGAAAAGTATGGGGCATCGTTGGTGAAGAGGATATGAAAGTTGCAAAAAAGGGCATTGAGCGTACTAAAAGGTATTACGAGTATTTGGAAATGCCGAGTAAGTTGAGTCATTTGAAAATAGATGATGCACGTTTTGATGAAGTTATTGATCATGCTTTTTTAGGTGAAACTATAGGTCATTTAAAAGCTTTAAGAAAACAAGATGTAAGAAGAATTTTAGAAGCGGCATTATAAGGGAAAGTATTACTGGTAACAATTAAGGTTAAAGGGTCAAAACTAAGCGTAATACTATAAAAGAGGCTATGTCAAAGAATTCGACACAGCCTCTTTTTATTTCATGCAACATTGTTTGTATTTTTTTCCACTACCACATGGACAAGGATCATTTCGTCCTATTTTTTTATCTTTTATGATAATTTTAGATTGATTATAAGATTTTTTAATTTCTTTTCTTTTTTTCAAGGTGAATATGTTATCCCAAGCAGGGAGGTTATAGAGCCAGTCAGCTTTAGCATGTAACATATTAAAATAAAGCTTTTCAAGATCGACATCAAGGTGAACCATGCTACTTGCTTTGACATCTTCTAATATAAGTTCATCTTTGAGGCTTGTATTAATTCCATCCAAGAATCCGACCAAGGTTTTATGATCCATGTTGTAAGTTTTGGCTAAATCAGATACAGTTCCTTTAATAATCTGATTAGGTGTGGTGAGTATTGCTTCATAAATAACCTGTTCTTTAGGAAGATAATCTCCCCAAAAAGCATCATATGCTTCCCCGTTTCTATCCTGATAGGCAAGATCCTTCCAATCTGATATAAGTGACATAATAGATATCCTTTCTTCTGTGTCTATAATCAATGATTATTATAGCATATATGGTTAAAGAATCAAAACTAAGTTTCACTAAATTCACAGATAGGTGGAGGTGGAATTTTATTATATAGGTCGGACACTACCTCTTTCTATTAGAGAGTAACTAGCAACATATTTGGTGATTTTATTAGGGCTTTCTTTATCCATAAGACTTAGGAGAAGTTCTGCTGCTTTGGTCCCGACCGCATGGGTGTCAGTATGGATGGTTGTTAGTGGTGGCTGATAGAAAGCTGAAACATGAACATCATCAAAACCCATTATGGAAATGTCATCAGGCACTTTTAACCCCATTTCGTTAGCACAACTGATTGCACCAATAGCCATAAAGTCGGTGCTAGCAAAAACAGCTGTAGGCCGGTCAGAAGGATTCTTAAGTAATATTTTCATAGCTTCATAACCACTTTCAATACTAAAGTCACCTTCTGTCATTCTACTTGGGTTAAGAGGTAGGTTGTGGAGCTCATGAGCAAACCTATACCCTCTTTTACGCTCTAGTCCGGCTGCTTCATCATAATCAGGTAAACCAATAAAGCCAATATCTTGATGGCCCATTTGAATTAAATACTCTGTAGCGGTTTTAGCAGCATAGAAATCATCATGAATAACATAAGGCATATCGATATAATTGCTTTTTTGTCCAATCATGACAATAGGAATCTTATAATTTTTCAACATGGCATAGTGTTTCTTAGCAAAACCTGCAGCAAAATATAATATACCATCCACCCTCTTTTCTTTAAAGGTATTAAAAATACTTAATTCCTCATCAGCATGGTATCGACTGTTTGCAAGCATGATATTATAGTTGTTGGCTTTTAAAACATCGGTGATAGCATTGATGGATTGACTAAGCGAACTCATACTTAGCTCTGTAACGCAAATCAGGACCCCAATGGTGTAGGTTTTGTTTTGTTGAAGTTCTCTTGCCAGTGAATTGGGTCTATATCCGGTTTCTTTTAGGACGGCCTCCACCCTTCTTCGTGCATCTTCACTAACTTTTGCTGTATTGTTGATGACCCTTGAGACAGTACTAATCGAGACACCGGCACAATTGGCCACATCTTTGATGTTCATTTAGTCACTCCTTGAAAATTTTCATAGTTGGTTAAAGGGTCAAAACTAAGTTTCACTAAATTTACATACAATATATAGATTACGTTGATGCATTCATAACTATATATTGTATGCAAAAGTTCAACTATATAGTTTTGACACCTTAACCATAGTTTAATAGTTACATTTTACTAGATAGATATATTTAAGTCAATTGACATAAAGCATAGAAAAAAGACAGTAGATTAGTAAGATTAGCCGGAAGTAGAAATGTAAATAGATACTAAAATCATGAAATTGCCTTGCAGGATACTACGAAAAGCTTTTCGAATCAATCAATGTTATTTTCTTTTAAAATGTCAATTATTTATAAAACCATATAACTATATGGTGGTTAAAGGGACAAAACTAAGTTTCACTAAATTCATATACTATATATAGGTTGCATTGATACATTCGTAATCATATATGGTATGTGAAAGCTCAACTATATAGTTTTGACGCTTTAAGCATATGCTATAATTGCCATGCTGAGAATGAAATTCATATACAGCTTGTAGCAGTTCGCCGCCTCAAGTGTTAGATATTGCAGGTGAATTAGAATCTATTAAAACGGAAAACAGTCATTTATCATTCCAATTGTTGGAAAAGGATAAAGAGATTCTATCCTTAGAAGAGACGGTTAATACTTTGAAAAATGATATCTAAGCATTAAAGCTAGAGCTTGCAAGTAACTCTAGTGGGCCTAGCTCTAGTGTTTCAAATACATTAGTAGATGTCATTGAAGCGATGAGTAATCAAGACTTTTCGACCTGATTCACGTTTATTCATCTTACCCAAGGGGTTAGATTCACGCCGTATACTTATTTGATACTGTAAACGATGTGGTCTTTACCGGCGCGCAGGTTGCTAATATGGATGTAGATTCATTGGTTATAGTATGGGGCGCTTATAATGGAACAGGCGATCCGATTTAGATGGCAGCTTTGGATTATTTTGAGGCCTTTGTGTATGATGAAGATCATATGAATCCCCATATAATGGGATTCAATACGACGATACAGACAGTATGATTGATAATTGGGAGGTTATTTATCCAAGTGGTGATTACTTTGAGTATTATTTTACTGGCTTTGACCCTACATATATGGGTATGGATTGGTCCAGCCTAATTTTAGTTTATGAAGAGGCAGGAGGGGGTTGGTATTTGGTTGGCATCATCAATCACCGGTGGACAATCTAATAAAACAACTTCACCAGATGATCCCCTAGCTTGTAAGTTCGCCTAATCTATAACCAGGAAAACAATGGTATTTCTACCATTATTTTTTGCTTGATACATAGTGGAATCGGCCATGGATAGAACATCTTTTTCTTTCATATCTTCATGAAAAGCAATGCATCCAATACTAAGACCGGTTCGGGTTTCATTCATTTTTATTCCTATTTTAGCAATCATATCGTTATAGTCCTTAAGAATGCTTTCTAAGCACTTTTGGACTTTTTCTTTTGTCATTGATTTGAAAATAATTAGGAACTCATCACCACCAAGACGACCGCTTAAAGTGGACTGGGCAGATAGTTTTTTTAATATTTCACCCAAATTTTTTAGAACAAGGTCACCCTTATGATGACCGTAGTTGTCATTAATAATTTTGAAATGATCAATATCAATTATAGCAAGGTAATAATCTTTTAGATTGACAGCATTCAATAAGTGATTAAGATTCTCTAGAGCATAGTTTCTACTATATAACTTTGTGAGATCATCATATAGGTAGGCTTGATAATATGACTCACGCATGACAATCGTCTCTTTGATCATCTTAAAAGTATAAATGGTTTTTAAGGTTGCAAAAAGTAAAGTGCTCCTATATAAGCTTGGATTGCTATAAGGGTAATTACTAATTATATAGCTTATATAGGTAGTGTGGATTAAATATAGTAAGATTGCACCATATAAAAGCCAAATCTCTTTAAACATAGGCTTATTACGATAATACAGAAGGACAAAATCGACTAGCACATACAAGGCAAGTGAAATGGAATAAAGTTGGAAAATAAAAAAATAAGGTCCTTTAACAGCGGTGGGCGTGCTACCATACTGAACGCCTCTAGTTATGAACAATGTATCGTTCATAAAGATTAAGCTAATAATGATAGTGCTTATAAAAAAAGCGATTATGAAAGGGATGATGGTTTTCTTCTTGGTCATCCAAGATGTGGCACCTACGATTACAACAGCCAATAAATTATAAGACAGATATACCAATCTCGAATAATTAAAAATCTGTAGATCGGAGCTAGCATGTGTCAATAGTAAATAGAACACCAAAGTTATAAGTATGGAGCATTCAATAAGAACAGCTTGGCCCACATATTTAAGATGCTGCACAAACAATGTTGTAATAATGTATAACGTTATTAGAATGAGTAAAATTATAATTGTGGGTAAAGTTCCGAGTAGAGTGAGATTAATATCAAAAGTATTGTCTAAAATATTCACCATCCCACCATCCCTTCATTATGAACAACAATTTTATAGTTGCCGTCTTTTTTTGCTTCATACATAGAAAAATCAGCATGTATAAGAGCATCGTGCCCACAATAATCATGAAAAGCTGCTATACCGATGCTGAGACCAATAGATGGGTCGGGAATGTTATTTTGTATTAGAATCATTTTGAACTTTGCAAAAAGCGCATCTAAGAAATCGTGAATCTGTAAGGATGTAATTGAATCATCATAAAGGAGTAGAACAAACTCGTCTCCACCATAACGACAGGGGAGAAAATTGATAGGATTGCCTTCAAGTAGATAGTCAGAAAAATCAACAAGCAGCTGATCCCCTATCAAATGCCCGTATTGGTCGTTAACTGTTTTGAAATAATTAACATCAATAAAGAGTAGGGTACCCTTTTCAATGTGGTTCAAAGAATTGAGAAAATAGCTTCTTGAGTATAAATGGGTCAAGCTATCGTGGGTTAATTTTTCATAAAGGTAATCTTTTTCAAGAATAACCTTTTTATAGCGAACAAGAAATATAAAGATGGACATGAAGACCAAAATCAGTGAAAAAATCCAATCGTAAGACCTTAAGGATCCAAACTTATAAATAATCCAGTATACTAAGGCATAGTAAATTAATAGAGAAAGATAAAAAGCGAGATATAGAATATATTTGTTTAAAAATCTATGGATTATTTCATATAAAGTCAAATAAAAACAATATAAAATGACCAAACTTAAATAGATGATAAATAGTGGGAGCATAAAACGATAGTTGTAAAGGCTAAGACCATAAAAAACTGGTACTAGAATGAAATAAAAGAAAGAAAGCCATGGATTTTTGCGTTGGAAAATGTATATGGTGGCACATAGAATTGAAAAAAGTATGCCATAATCAAGAAAAAGAATGAGTGTCGTATAGAGTAATTTATCTACTGAAGATGGTTTGGATATTTGTATGAGTAGAAAGTAATTGCTTGTTAACAAGCTTATGAATACAAAGGTGAAATAACTAATCAGATAGATGAGCAGTCGATCTTTGTCAATATAAATATAATATAAAATAGAAAGCAAAGAAAAGGCACCTACCATCACAATAGCGATAAGTGTACCAATAAAATTTCCATTTACTGTAAGTGTATAGATAGGATCAACCAACATAGTATTTACCCCTTAGGCATTCCAACACTCTAATCTCAATAGGTCAATTGTACCATATAATATAGGTCCCATCAATGGATAACTGATTTCTTTTTTTTAATTATATAAAGTCGATTGCGTGTCGTATCAGTTTGTGGGATAATATAAAAGTTAAAGAGCTAAAGACATATAGATAGGACTATTATTATAGATTAAGAGGTTGGGAAAATGGATAAAATTGCAGTGCTAGGACCGAAAGGAACATTTACAGAGCTTGCGACAAAAAAATATCTGGAAACACAAAGTTTGGAGATGGAGTTAGCCTACTATTCTTCCATGCGTAAAACATTTGAGGCAGTAGGTAACAACTGTAAATATGGGGTTATACCCATCGAAAATACTTTAGATGGATTTGTACAGATCATCTTGGATTTGCTAACCCATACGAACCTCAAGATCATTCATGAGATAGTGCTGCCGATTCGATTTGCTTTTGTAGGAAACAGTACGTGTATCAAAGATATTAAAAAAGTATATGCCCAGTTTAAATCGGAAAATCAATGTTTGGATTTCTTGGAGCAGTTTAGAGATGTTGATATCATTACAACAGCAAGCAACAGTCAGTCTTATGAAGAAGTTATAAAAGGTCATGATGGGGTAGGCGCTATTATCCCAATACATATGCTTCATAACCGTCATGATTTCAGGATGATAATAGAAAACATTACAGACTCCATGGACAATGAGACAAGATTTATTATAGTATCTCAGCATCTAAATGAAGAAGTAGTCGCCAATCGATCTTGGAAAACCTTCTTTGTAGTTAGTGATGATTTAGACCGTCCGGGCCTATTATGTGACATATTGAATACTTTTTCAAGAGAAAAAATCAATTTAAAATCTATTATATCTAGACCAACAAAAACAGGTCTAGGGAATTATAATTTTTTCATAGATATTGATGGGTGCTATCAAAAAGATGAGCATGTGCGAGAAGCCATTGCTCATGTTTATGATAAATACAATATTAAAATATTAGGTTCATATTATAGAGTTCTTCCTAAAGAGGATGAGAAAAAGTGATTGGACTAAAAATTCTTAACATATCCAATGCCGATAACACCTTTACCAAGATGACAACCAACTGCAGGTGAAATTGGTGCATCAATAAGTGAAGATGTATCAATGCCAACTTCTTCAAAACGTGCTTTAACGGTTTCAAGATGCTCTGGTGCTTCTGTGTGAAAAAGGAAAATGAAGCGCGTGTCGGCACCGTTATTGGTGGATTCAAAGAATCTTTCGATGACTCGGTTTATAGCTTTTTTGGTGGTTCGTATTTTTTCAGAAGCTACAATCTTACCTTCCTCATTCATTTCAAGGAGCGGTTTTATTTTCAACATGGAAGCCATAAAAGCAGCACTATTAGATAAACGGCCGTTTTTTACTAAATATTTAAGATCATCAACCATAAAATAGATATAATCATTTTCTTTTATTTTTTCAAGGTGGTTCAAAATAGTATCAACAGAAGCACCTTCCTCAACTAGACGGTAGGCTTCCATTGCCATATAGCCTGTGATATAAGAGGCTGAACCACTATTAAAAGGATGAATAATTAAGTCATCAATATAGCTCTTTGAAAGGCAAACACCTTGATAGGTTCCACTTAAGTTTTCAGATATAGAAATATAAATGGCATCGGTATACCCTTCATCTTTAAGCTTTTGATAGATATCAAGAAGTTGGCCTGGTGAAGGTTGAGCGGTTTGAGGAATATCTTCAAGACAATCCAGTTGGTTATAGAAGTCGCTAGGTTTAAGATCAAGTCCGTCCATGTATTCTTTTTGGTTCATTATGATGGTGGTTCTTGCTATTTTTACATTTTCATAGCCTTTTATATAATCAAGTCCACTTGTACTACATGTGATAATTGCTATTTTACTCATAGATACCTCACTTAAGTCGTATTTGGGCTTTGCTTGCTCGTAATTAGGTGTCGAAATAAAGTTGATTATAATCCTATACTGTCTTAAAGATATAATATCATAAAAGAAGATAATTTTGAATCTGAACTTAAAGAAACTTTGACTTTAAAAGCATATATGATTAGTAAAATCTAAAATAAAAACGCCATATTCTTGTTAAATAAGAAATTTGGCGTTTTATATAAAGCGCGAAACGAGATTCGAAC
>NZ_JCBCDA010000165.1:0-4653 GCF_059865615.1 Petrocella sp.
ATTCTTTGATTTCGCTATTCGATTAATTTCTTTCAAAATCAAATAGGATAGGTGTTCAATAATGTCTTTTTCTTCACCCTGAAGGTATAACTCCCATGTATTAATCCATATCGCTTCAAATTTTTCATCGCTGTCATGATCGCACAATTTTTTCTTAATAATGTTCATAAGAGATGATTTTCCGCTACCCCACTCACCTTGAAGGGATATGGTAATGGGGGTGTCTGAAGTCACGATAAATCTGGTTAATGCATCGGCATATTTCTCAATATTTAAGTAATCATCTTCCTCATGAACAATCGGAATATCTCTAATATCAATTCGGCTCATTTTTTTCCCTCTTTTTTATATCCAATAGCAATACTAAGATATTTCATATTACTATTCGCCTTTATGTATTTCTTAAATAAGTATACACTTTGGCGCTATTGATTTCAATTGATTCCCAAGTCTTATTCGCCTTTTCTTATAGATCATCATCTTCATAGGGCATACTTCAAATATTTTATCATATTGCTTAAAGATCTATCCATCTGATTGTCTACTATGATGTATTATTATTTCTGTGCTTCTATAACAAAAGAGGCGACAAAGTCCTGTATATTTTTATCCGGTGCCCATGTTTTTAATATTTGACTGCTATTATCTTTGGGGTACATTTTGATATGACTAAACCCAGCGTTCTTAAGCATTCTTTCAATATCACCTGAATACGCTGCTCCGGATATACAACCTGCCATCATCGACAAATCGTGTTTTATATTTTGTGGCATGTCTGCTGTGGCAACAACATCTGATATTGATAATCTCCCGCCATTTTTAAGAACTCTATAAGCTTCTTTAAATACTTGTTCTTTTTCAAGGGATAGATTTATGACACAGTTCGATATGATGACATCAACAGATTCATCTGGCACCGGTAAATGCTCTATTTCACCCAACCTAAATTCTACATTGGTATAGCCACTTTTCTGGGCATTCTCTCTTGATAGGCGAATCATTTCTGGTGTCATATCGACCCCAATAACGAAGCCTGTGTCACCAACTTCCTTTCTTGCTAAGAAGCAATCAAATCCTCCGCCACTTCCAAGATCAAGGACTGTTTCACCTTTTCTCAGACTTGCTAGAATAATTGGGTTGCCACAACCTAATCCCATATTGGCATTTTGAGGAACATCAGATAAGTCACTTTCTGCATACCCGATTTTTAAAGATAAATCCTTAAGGTCGAAGGATTTTAGCTCATCTTCCTGACTACCACAGCCACATCCACATCCACATCCTTGTGAACCTTTCAAAGCGACTGCTTCATAGCTTTTACGTATATGTTCTCTTATTTCTTCTTTTTTTATTTTCATCTCGAATCCTCGTCTTTTATTTTGTTTTTGTTTCATAATTTAAGACGTGTCCATCTATCAATGGTCGCCCCCCCTATAATAATCTGTAAAACTATAACACCGAATTATATACGAATCGAACCAGGCCTATTCTTATTAACAAACTATATTTTTTATATTTTTTACATTCAAGTTTTATTCTTCTATACTTATTTTTCTTGTAGTTCTCTTAATAATCCATTTTGTGTTTTTGTTATTTGAATGATCCCATTTTTTGATCAGTTCTGCTGTTGGCGCCTTGTTTACTTTTAACCAATCCGTCAAATGGTTTGCTACTGATTTTTTCACAAACATGACTTCGTCTTCTTTTAGCTTTTCTAATATCTCAAATACCGGTTCCGGATGTTCAATAAACGTATCCAGTTTTGTTGCCCAGGGAAGCTTGGGTCGCAATCCTTCACTGGACAGTCTTCTTAGATGAAAATTATCTGACTCTGCCCATTTTGTCATTTTCTCTATTGCTTGCTTCGGATATAACCTAATAAATGGTCTTACAGCATATTCACCTGTATTTCTTTTCGTTATTTCTTCAATCAGATCCATGGATTTATCAAAATGTGCCAAGCCATATTTCTCAACATACTTTCCAATTGGTAAGATCCAATAGAACTCTTTAAACATGCCTGTTTCATGTTTATTCTCTTCTCCCAATATAGCTTCAAGAATCCTTGATGCTTGATCAAATTCCTTGGGCAAGTAGTTATAGAGCTCGTCTGCGTGTAATTCTACTCTTTTAGAATAACTAAGGCCCTCACACTTTTTACCAATGGCACCAATATACTCTTTTTGAGGAAATTCTTTATAAACTTCAGAGATTTTCTCTGCTAAGAGCTCTGCCAGATTCGTACCATAATACTTTGAAATACTTTTATCATGATCTTTTTCCACTTTTTCACTTCCCTAAATAAACACATTTATAAGATGCCTTAGTCACCACTCACATTCCAATTATATCCATTTTACCATAGTGTTTTCTTCTATTACAACAAAAATCCCCTATAATAACAGTTCTGTTCTTGCAACTGTTATTATAGGGGCCCAAATATTTTATGGTTTTTTTGCTTTTGTCACTATTTTTTCTTGTTCTCTAGGAAAGTCGTACTACAGTATTCAGCCTTGAAACATGGCTGAATTCGTTAAGGACATTTCCTGTCGAACCGTTCAGAAATATGAGCAGAGCTCATAACGAAGCGAAGCTTCTTTTCTTGACCGGATAGCACACTTCTGTTACCCATTCATCTGGGTTTTGTGTTTGTGCCGGGCTTACATGATAAATGCAAAACATGGCACCATCAAATTCATATTGATTGTCATTGACCCAGTTTGCAACGACTTGGTTAACTTCGGTAATTTGATCATAGCTCCCTTTGTAGATTGCTGAAGCGATTTCTATAGAGGAAACTGTTTTAAATACAACATGCTCCGTGTTTGAATGTTGATCCTTAAGGGCCATTTGTATCTCCACGTCTACATCCTGTTCCTTATAGCCTTCATCATGGAAAATTGCAAGACTATAGCACGGGTCATCTGGTTGTAGGTTCATATCTCCTGTTTCTGCCATCATTGTGTTCCAAAGTATGCTCTCTTGGTCATAAGATGGAATAACCTTTCTCACACTGGCAACATATCTTTCCGGTAAGGTCTTTAAGACGACATTGTAATTCATAGCTGTATCATCCTTTCTCAACCGACTAATGGTCGTTTCAAGGCGTCGTAAACGATGCTTGACTTCTTCAGCTTGAGCTTCAATTTCTGTCTTTTTTATTGACAAAAATTCAGCCAGTGCTTTTGTATCCTCATACTTTATCAGAATTTCAGATATTGTTGAAAGACCAAAGCCCATATCCTTAAGGGCTATGATTCTAGCTGCAATTTGCAACTGTTCTTCATTGTAATACCTGTAACCATTGGAAGCGTCAATACTTTTTGGCACCAACAAGCCTAAGGCATCATAATGCCTTAACATCCTTATACTAATCCTTGATAATTTTGAAAAATCTCCTATTTTTAACATCGATTCTACCTCACATATATGTGTTTTCTTGAGCTCATCTTTATTATAAAGTGTACCATAATGTGAGAGTCAATATAAATATTGTTTTTTCGGTAAACTAAGACAGTTAGCGTTACTCCCACCAAACCGGAGCGTATTCTCCATCATAATGCCATTCATGTTTAATGACTTCATAGTCTTTTGGTATCTCAAATATTGCCATATTCCCCTTTTTAAGATTTGTTACTACATATTCTTGTCTAAATCCCTCTACTTCTTCGCCTATTGGGCTTTCCTTAAAAAAAGAAGCTATTTCTACAAATCTCCCGCTTTCTTTATCAATACTATATTCATAAAATATAATAAGGTCACTCACACTACCTTTCCCCATGTCTTGAAATGTGTATATAATTTTTTTCTCTGTTTCTCTTCTTCCTCTAAATCCTAATGAATGAAAGTCAAATAATTTCATGTCTGAAACGGATGTCTTATATTTTTCAACGACTCTTTTCTCTGGCACCACTGTATTAAAGTATTCTCCATCGTGAAATTCTATTATTTCTAAGGTCTCACCTTTATGATTTTTTACCTCGGACATTATGGCAATTTGGTTCATTGCTTTTCCACTACTATGCATCTTCAAAATATTTTTGCTATTTTTTTTGTTTATTAAATCAAGTATAAATGGTTCCTCTATAAATGTATTGCTAATAGCATCTTGAAAGTCTATCAAAGGTTCATTCATATATGAATAAATAAGAAATGTTATATCATCATAGGCTATATCCTGAGGCTCGACAAAAACACTATCCTCTATTTCTTCATAACGGATACTCAACGCTTCCATTTCTTTTTCTACAGCTCCATCTTCAGAAAAAGTATAGCTCTTGATAACAATTCCATCTTTTATACTGATCCACTCTTTTACCAATTTATTTTCTTCATCGCGACTCATTAATCTTTCAAGATATATCACCGCTTCACCCTTAAGCTCTGTCACTAAGCAATCTACAAAATAGTCTTTTGAACCAAAGACTATTGGATTATGTCTTGGAACATCTTTATTATCTATTATACTCGGATAGGATGCTCTTCCTATTGATTCCATTTCTAACTCTGTAACCACATAATATATCCCGTGATCCCTTCGATAATATCTATCATATTTCGGATATTGATCTGATCTAGTTACTTCATAAAAATCCTCGTTTTTTAGATGCACTGTTGTTGTTTCTTCGCTGTATATATAATCATAATCATCCG
>NZ_JCBCDA010000167.1:0-1348 GCF_059865615.1 Petrocella sp.
TGAAACATAACGAGATTTGACGCAAAAACAAAAAATAATTTTCTCTGTTTTGCACAACGAAATCATCTTAAAACAAGCAATATAACCGATTCACGAAAAGGGAACAATCTGTTCATTTAATTATGCGACTGAACAGTTACACTGTTTTTTATAAACGAATGTATAACCACCATATGAATCTTTTATAAGATATTTTTGATAGTATTCTAATAACTCTAAAAAAGATTTCTCACCTACCCACCCAGTACTTGTTTTTATGCGCCAAACATATTGACCAGTAAAACTAACGCATGGAGTCATACCTTCATCACAACCATGATTCCAACAGCTTCCAATAGCTATATTGAAAGCTTGTTTTTATAACTTCTTAAAAAAGCTTTTGATTGCTCATGTCATTCATTGAACTATATAATTCAGTGATTTCTTTTTCAGAAAGCATCTTTAATTTTTTTTCATAGATATCAATATACCCAGCTGCTTCATAGTATTGGGTTAGTGCTTCTAACATTACGTCCATTTTTTCCATCATCTTACTCACCCCTAGCACTAGAATCAATATTTCCTAATCTATTAAAAGTGGGTCTGTGAACCCTTTGTTTAGTGGACCCAGTTCTCTAAATCCATATTCAAGACAAACATATTCAGAAATTCTCTTTATGATAATTTTAATAGTTTCTTCTTCAACTCCTATTATCAAATTAGTTGTCGCCGACTTGTTCTCAAAAAAGGATTCGCAATGAATAAGCTTATTTAATTCATCTCTTAAGCTCAAAGAATTTTCTTCGTTCTCAATAATGTCCATCCATATATTTATAAAATCGCTTTGTAACATATATGATCTCGCCATTGTTACTTTACAGATATTTGACCAGTTTTCAGATTTATGTACATGAGACTCACCGCCTTGGGCAAATAATGCAAATCCCATATCAATAATGGAATCCTTTTTAAAGGACGTCATTATTGGAATAACTGAGTTTTCTAATAGTACAGGTACACCTGAATAGTAGTAGTCACTGCTTCGATCTTGTTCCATAAAGATTTCATCTAGAATGGCCATCGTTGCATAATCTTCTAATAAATTGTACAACCCAGAAATGAATTTTTTATATTGATCAAGTCCAAGACTTTTTTTGTTTGCTTCAATCCAGATATACGCTTTTTTTATATCCAAGTAATCAAACAATGGCTCTTTAGTTGATATTTCGTAACTGTTCAGAACCCCTGATAGAGTCCTGAAAATTCATTGTGCAAAACAGAGAAATTTATTTTCTGTTTTGTTGCTGTTTTTTTGTATTGGTGGATAACTTATTTAGGATTCTTCCGTTCATATTGTCACTGTGGATTA
>NZ_JCBCDA010000168.1:0-1921 GCF_059865615.1 Petrocella sp.
AAAGCATATTTTAAGCAATACGAAATGGAAGATCAAATTATGGAGTTTGATACATCCAGTGCTACAGTAGCACTTGCAGCAGAAGCCATTGGTTGCGCGGCAGATAAAATAGCCAAAACGCTTGCGTTCAAAAAAGATGAAAGTTGTGTTTTGGTGGTGGCAGCAGGAGAAGCAAGGGTTGATAATCGTAAATTCAAAGAAACCTTCATGACCAAAGCCAAGATGCTATCTCCAGACGAAGTGCTTCACTTTACCGGCCATGAAGTCGGTGGTGTCTGTCCTTTTGCTATTGAACATGAAGCTGTCGAGGTTTACATAGATGTATCCTTAAAGGCATATGATAAGGTCTATCCGGCATGCGGTAGCAGCGACTCAGCTATAGAATTAACCATCGATCAATTGCATACTTTTGGTAAAGCTTTGGATTTTGTGGATGTATGCAAATAGTATAATAGGTCTTATTGATAATAAGTATATATTAGAAAAAACATCCGGTTTTTCTTACAGCAGGATGTTTTTTCTAATAAAATCACCTTGTTTAACCACAGGGTAATTAACTTGTTTTCTAATTGCTAGTGGTAATCGTATTTTTATGATACCATTTTTTGACGCTTATCGTTCAAATTGTTATCAGTATGCAGTTCTAAAGATGTCATCATCACAGCCAAAATTTAAAATTCAACCAGGATACATATCTGGCGCTGAGTACACCTCGTTGACCAAAAGTGCAATCGTAAAAGCTGTTAAAGCTGATTTAAATCAATACATTGGCACAGTGAAAGTAAGAGATTTTTATGAAACAACAAAAAATGCTGTTCCACCAAAAGGTTATCGTAAAGTTGCATTAGTAATTGCCCCTGGCGTTGATTATCACTGGTATGAACAAAATTCAAATGGATACTGGTCTCGTAAACGTGGATGGGATTCAGTTTCTAATAAGGATGCGGCTGGTAATATAATATCAAATCCCCAAACATGCAATAGAGATTATGGCACGTATCAATATACAAATTCTACGGGCACCTTAAGAACTTTATCATTGAATTACTCTAGCTTTGCAGGTTGGTTCATGGTTAAATAAATTTGGTTTATTTTATTTGAATTCTGCTGTATAATGATATGGCAATATTTATTATCAAATGGAAGGGAATGAAAAAATGAAAACTATTTCAAAATTATTTTTATTAGTGATTATAATCTTATCTTTATCTGCTTGTAACGGTGAGAAAGGCACTAAAGATTCAAAATTGAGCGAGATGCTATCCCAGTTAAAAATAGGAATGACTACTCAAGAAGTGATTGATATACTGGGGGAACCTACAAAAGATATTGGATCAGGGACTTATATATACGTCTATGACTTTGATGGGGAAAATATTTCCCTTTTATTTGATGGTAAAAACCAGCTTTTAGGGGGATCTATCAAGTCTGATGACAATAATGAAGAAAGTATATTTTAATCACATCGATTTTTAATTTCGTCTTCATTGCTTCAAATTTTTTCAGAAGATAAAAGCACATAAAATCTTGCGTATAAACATACGATTGATTTTATGTGCTTTATATATTCATGGCTTTGACCTACGGATTTTCCATAACTGCACATCTGGTTATTCTCTTTTGGCCTAATGAGATACTTTTTTTCATGTATATCCACACAATATACGGATTTCAATGATTCATAATATAATGTTTTTCGTTTCAGAGGGAATAGATAAAAAGAAGAGGCTTCTATATTTTTAGGTGAGAGATACTGTTGATGTTCTTTAATAGCGAAAAGGTAACTGTTCAGAACCCCTGATAGAGTCCTGAAAATTCATTGTGCAAAACAGAGAAATTTATTTTCTGTTTTGTTGCTGTTTTTTTGTATTGGTGGATAACTTATTTAGGATTCTTCCGTTCATATTGTCACTGTGGATTA
>NZ_JCBCDA010000154.1:0-1057 GCF_059865615.1 Petrocella sp.
GAGCTTGGAAGAAGGGAAAAGAATTCTACCATAGATAAGTCGTGAAAGAATCGAATCAAGGTCAAATGTAAATTTATAATTATTGGAGATTTCTTTGCTGATTCGGTGTAAACCTAACTGATGATAAAGTTGTTGTAAAAAGAGATAACCACCATTAAAAGACCGTTGTTCATCTTTAACAATCATCTTTGACTGATTATATTTAATAATAACGTCACGCTTTTGTTCTTTTTCCTTTTTGTTTAATTCACTAATGTAATTTTTGGCCCATTCGATCGGATCTTCGTGTTCTTTTGAAAGATCGGTAATAGTGCCAAGCTTTTCAACGATTTTAGATGAATGAACACCATTTTCATAGGTTGACTTAATAACGTAAAGAGAAGTTGAATTTTTTGATTTCGATATACCAAGCCTCATAGCAAATCCCTCCAATCCCTTATATTATATCATAATACTCAATAATACTCAATAGAAAAATACAAAAAAGACAAAAAAATAAGCCTAAATCAAGGCTTTCCTAGGTTATATTAATATGCAAGTGTCAAAGACCCGTGCAGATCGTATCTTTGTTGTAGACAACCAAGGTATATTAGAATCCGGCAGCCACGATCAATTATTACAAGAAGAAGGTATTTATTATAACCTCTACATGGCATAATTTAAAGCAGGTGCATAAGTATTTACACCACTTTAACGGCGCAATCCTTTTCAAATTCGTAGGTATTATGGTATAGTAAAGTCAGATTAAAAAAAGGGGACAAAAAAATGAAAGACCATATATTCATATCGGATTTTGATGGGACCATAACGATCAAAGACTTCTATTGGATTCTCATAGACGACTATATTGGCGAGAAAGGTAGAGACCATTATTTCACCTGGAAGAAAAAAGAAAAAATAGGTCTCACCTTTCTCAACCATATATTTACATGGCACTCCTTTACACAAGCAGAACATGATGAGATCTTATCAAAAGTAACCATCGATCCAAGTTTTAAGAACTTTGATACTTGGACACAAAACCATAATATGGACCTTATGGTATTAAGCGCAGGTT
>NZ_JCBCDA010000130.1:0-1763 GCF_059865615.1 Petrocella sp.
CTGAAAAAGGAGTGGCGGGTCATGCGGCATATGTAAATGAGATTGATTATAAAGGGAACCCAGTAAATATGTTAAAGTATTTTGAAGAAAAAGTAATCAAAGAAAATGTTGTACGGACAGAATTTCAATGGCTAACAAACATAATCATAACAAATAAGAATGCAGAAAAGCTGGTTGAAGCAGGAAGAAAACGATGGAAAATAGAGAATGAAGGATTCAATCGTCAAAAGAACTGGCAGGGAAATATCACGCATATATGCAGTTGGAATTCGGAAGCAATTAAAAATCATTATCTGATGCAACAGATATCAGACATGATAAAACAGTTATATGAGTGGTACTATCTAAAAGCAAATGAGATTAAAAAAAGACAAAAAAATATATCTTCCGATTTGTTAGCCAGCTTTGGACGGCAACTAACAAGGGAAGATATACTCACAGTAGATATGCATGGCATATCTAAGAACTGAATTAAGTATAGCAAAGGAAGTGATGTCTGCCAAGTGAAATTTTAACTAAATTAAACTAATTTATCCACAAAGCCTTAAAACGGGGAAAACAGAGTCTTAGCATGTGGATAAGATAAGTAAAAAAAGAAACTGTGTGGAAAAACTTCTTTTTTTAAAATTTATTAGAATTTGAGTTGGCAGAAAGAACTTTACCTTTCAAAGCTGTCTCAAAAGCTATAAATTTGCATACATAGACTTATTATGTTAGTATTTATTGTAAAGTCAATTATGAGGGATTGAGTAACTAATTAATTTTCACCAAAGGAGAGTATTATGAAAAAAATTGCAGTATTATTAATTTTAGTATTATGTTTTGTTTCTGTTCCAGTAAATGCCAAACAAGATACAAAAGTATAAAATGATAGATACAAGGATCAATTAGAAAGAATCATATCCAAAAGATCACAAGATAAAAATCAATCCAATAAGTATTTAAAAGAATCTGTTTCGTTTGATAAAAAAATCACATTAGACTTAATAAAACAAAGTTATGATGAGATGATTTTAGTAAGTAAAAAAGAATCCACAGATGATTTGTCAACTGAAGAATCATTAACTTCTGATGTTTATGCAACCAGATCATTAACACCAAAAATTGTTAATAAGACTTATTCTGAAGAATACATTTGGTATGGCATGCTTATTGAACTTACAACAAATTTAAAGCTTGAAAAAATTACAGTTTACAATTCTTCAACACAACAGAACATAACTTATATAAAGATTATTGAAACAAGAACTGATTGGGACTCTGATGATCCAATGGGCGATGGATGGGGTATCTCACTATACAAAATTGATGGTCTTGTAATTCAAGCAGGTGATGATTATCCTAGCGGATCCAAAATACCTATTAATGACAGTTTTATAAAGTACACTAATTATGCTTGGTCAAATGCATATTATTCTAGATCGTATACACCATCTAATTATACTCAAGCTGTCGAAGGTTTATCAGTTGGTTATGGAATGTATGAAGCACAATATACTATTATAGTGGAAGAGCAAATGTATCCATTCAACGATCCAATTACTCATACTCAGGATGTTTCTAATGAACATGTTGTAAGTTATGGAGCTATTCAATAACTCAACTTTCCCAGCTTAAATCAGCGAACAACACCTTGATATAAGAGGCTTGCTGACTAATCCACTGCTGTAGTTGACTCTTGATAGTTACTGTGTTGCTTATAACAACTGATTCCATATGCTCTATGAATAGATCCATCAGGCTCTTAATGGCTGTTATATAGT
>NZ_JCBCDA010000004.1:0-33725 GCF_059865615.1 Petrocella sp.
TTTAGGCTCCTACAGAATTATTTGACATAGAGTGCAAGGATAATGCTTAAATTCAAGAAATACCCTTGCACTTATTATAACAAAAATCTGCTTCAAATGCAGTAAAATCAGGGTTTTTAAGTTAATCAGCAGACACTAATTACAGACCCAATTCCGTCATGGACACTATCTGTATCAGGATTCTTATATAAAAATGGTAGTTATTTATATGGAATACCAAGTACATCTGCATACAATCTACCTAGTGTTACAGCTAGCTCGCCTTATGATAATAACCCAGATCAATATGATTCATATATTGTAACAAGCTATCATAAGGTCAAGGACTACTATGGAACCGTAATTTGGAATAAAAGTCACCAAAGGTCTATGGTCTACTAATCCAAATTTGGACTGATAGATAAAGTTAACCAGGTTTTTGCTAGTGGAAACTGTAATAACTTCTCGGAATTAGAAGTTAACAAGGATAGCGAAAATTGAAAACTGAATATTAATGAAATAAGGAAAAAACGAAGAATTTTTGACATTAGAAATAGACATAGCATCAACTATGGTTTAAACTAAATATGTCATTAAGCCTGTTTAAGCGCAGAGTTCTTTAAATGACGATTGAAATGCTTCGGCGGAAGGCATTTCCCATGCATCAAGATGTTGTAACATCATGATGCCATAGAGGCGGCAGTACCACATCTTAGTTGAACGGTGCTTGCCTGCCTCTAACAAATAATCATTTTTCTCACGCTTATTATAGCTTAAACCGTAGAATCTTTCCATTCATGTTGTCCTATATATATTCTAGCATCAGCGTAAGCCCTTCTTACAGCGAGGAACCCCATCAGGATCAATAGTAAAGGTGTCCTTATATTTGTAGTTTCCATTATTGGTTTTTTTAAAATCAATAAAAGGTGTAATGTTTTCTTTACGGCAATAATGATAAAGAGGATAAGCATCCATAGCAGAATCAAGAAGCAACTTTTCGATGTTGAAATGAGGTAGATAAGCTTTCATTGAAAAGAATGAATGTAAAAAAGAAAGCATGTCATGGCGTGAAGCCCGCTCAAGTAAAGGAAAAACAGGCAAATCATTTTTAGAGTCAGAAGCAACAAAAATATAAAGATGATAGCCGTGAAAGTAGCATTTACGATGAGAATCCCAGCCCCAGTTGGAATCAGGTTGATAATAATGGCGTCTGCACCGACAGGCGTGAATACCATTTTCCCAGCAGTTGCAAAGACGTTTCTTACGGCCTTGAGCAGAGGTTCTAACAGGTGTACCATCACCAGCTAAAGCAAGGTGATTGGGATCATTAAGACCTTTCTCAATAGAGACATTTAGAAACTGATGTTGATAAAGTCTGAAAACGAGATAAAAAGGATTAGAAGGCACTAAGGGATGTTGTTTCAAAAATGGCAGAAGCTTAGATGAAATAGCCCCCGTATCTGCAGGCGTCTTGTCGCCTTGCTTCTTGCCTTTAGCAACCTTTGGTTTGGGAGTGCGTTCAAATGGCGATAAGTTTTTTTTGTCTAATTGCCATAGGCGAGAAAAAAAGTCGTAGAAGGTGCCGATGCCTGGGACATCATTAACAGGAAAGCCACTAAGAAGTGCATAAAGGGGACATTCTTTAAGTTTACTGACCCACTGAGTTATTGAAGTAATCCTAAGCTTAATAGACAAAAGATAAGAACGAAGCATATCAGAAGGCAGTCTAGGTTTAGGACCATATTTAGAATAAGTGTCTTGCATAAGCGTATCAGTGAGAGAAAGATCAAGATGCCAAAAATCAATAATGGTATCCCAAGTATCTCTAGAAAGAACAAAGGGATCGGGATAAAAATTAAGTAAATTTGCAACAAAAAAATCTTGATAGGCGGTATGACCGCCGGAAGTAACAGGTAACATAAAAATCGCCTCCAGTCGATGAAAAAATAATTTCAAACAACTGGCTTCGCCACAAATTTTTTGAGATTTGTCAAGGTTTTTTGGCGAAAAAGTGGGTGTTTTTTAAATAAATGAGTCTGAAACCCTTATGGAATAAGGGCTGAAGATTCCGAGAAGTTATTGTATTTAAGAGGTGTGATATGAACTTTAAAAAAGTATCAGATGAACTTGTTAAGAGATATTTGGCTACTTCAGATATAATTATGGATATGTATCTTAAGGAGCTTATTAGTGACTATAAATATGAAGCTATTTTTGAAATTAGTGATTCTAAGATATTGAACGATTTATTTACTGAAAACGAAAAAATAAATCATGAAGTGAATAGGGAAAAAAATGAACATAATAAAGACATATTGTCATATTATAAAATTATTACTGGACAAGTACTATATATATTATTGTTAAGAGAAGGACAACAAAACTTTATTTTAATTGGTGATTCAAGTGAATTATTAGATCAGCTTATTTTAATATGTAAGAACTAATTCTATTATTCACTTATCTATACGCATGCTTGAAATCTAATTGAAAGATCCTGACATGGTCAGGTGCAAGCTACCTAGAAGTTAAACTTTTCATCCTGAAAAGTGCTTCTAGTCCCTTGCTTCGCAAGAAAAATCAAAAGAATTTTGTCGTCAAAAATAAAAAAATGAATAAATAGTTTTTCACAAACCCTCTATTCGGCGTCTGAGTAGGGGGGCTTTTTTTTACAAAAAAGTGCGTCACTCACTCTCTGGAATCGGCTTAATACATGAGAAGGCTAATGTCATTTTTAATGCAATACAAAAAGAAATGGATAGAAATATTACAGTTTCATTACAAATTGGCAAAAAGTTCGTCCACCCACCCCTATTTTTCGGCTTATAAGTAAGGGGAGTTTTTACGTAACTGGTCAATTAGCAAAACGAGGAGTGTGAAGACATGAGATTTTTGAACACAGAACATGAGTACAAGTTATTGAAATTAATTAAAAGGGATGGGACACATCCCAAGGATAAGGAAAGGATTTCTCTTTTCTATATCCTGTCAGGTAATGCGGATCTGTTTGCAAAATCTGACTTTATCTATGATTTTAAGAATCACCAGATTGAACCGGATTGTTTGCAAGACGGCAGAGTTGACTTTTGTAGCAGCTCCAGAGCATTGATTAGGCTTAGCTATAATCTGTACAACGGTTACCAAGATGATATGACGACCCCATTAGATATATTATCCGGTTTAGATGATGATAATTATCTGTTGGCACTTGAAAGTCTTGATATTAGGTTAGGTTATTTCAAGCAAATACAATTGACACTGGATGATGATGAACTAGAACTTTAAAGGAAGGTGAAAATCATGAGAGATGAGTTTATTGGATTTAAAGTGACACAGCAGGAGAATGAACGCATAAGAAAAAAGGCAGATAAGGCGCATCTAAAGCTATCTGAATATGTTCGAGCATCTGCAATGGGAAAAGATATCAAAGTCGTTGATGGATTACAGCATAGGAGCCAAGTGGGTATTTACGACAACATTCTTGTCAGTTCAAGGCATGTAGAGATGATATCGCTGATAATGTAGAAACAAATGAAACTGTCTGAGACCTTGCGGCGACACATGTGGAAGGGTTTTTGAGCATGGTAAAAGTTAATTAAAAGGCAACACAAAACAGCAAAAAGACTGTAAATATTGAAAACACCAACTGAATGCAGGCAATAGTTCTGTCAAAGTTGGTGTTTTTTTATGTAAATGATATAATATGACAATGAAAGTATTCTTAAATAACAATAGGGGGAGACTATGTTAGAAATTGCAATATGTGAAGATGATATTATACAACAAGAACGACTAGAGATTCTACTTTCAGAAATTGGTTTACAAGAGTCGATTAATCTTAGGAAGTTTGATTCGGGTGAAAAATTGATTAAATCATATGAATCAGACGATAGGTATGGGATTATATTACTAGATATGCAGTTGGATCTACTAGATGGTATCCAAACTGCTGAAATTGTAAGAGAATATGACAAGAATTGTTTGATTATTATTATCACTTCGGTTATGGAATACGCTGTTGAAGGGTATAGTATTGATGCCTATGATTTTATTATGAAGCCGGTTGATAAAGTGGAATTTGCTAGAGTGATTAACAAAGCTGTTAAGGAGCTACAAGTTAGAATGAATAAAACGTATCTAATTCAAGCTAGAGATACAACCAAAGCTATTAAACTATCAGAAATTCAATTTATCGAAAGTAACAGGAATAGGGTTATTATTCATACAAACACAGAAACATATACAAACAATGAAAACATAAGCAGTGTGGTGGATAAATTGGGAAAAGATGGCTTAGTTAGAATAAGTCGATACTATATTGTAAATATATATCATGTTAAAGAGATTGACGTTAAAACGCTTATACTGATTTCAGGGGAAGAACTGAACTATAGCGAAAAATATCGAGATAATATAAAGAAAGAATATCTAAAGTTTATGATGGGAGATATGTAATGTTAAAGACGTATTTATTAGATATTGTTTTATTCGTGAACAATATCGTCGGAATATTTGTTGTTGTACGGTTTTTAAATCAGTTGTTGACGAAGAAGAACATAAAGGAAGTAAGTAGAAGATCAGGATTGATGATGATATTAATCATAGCAACTCTAGTTAATATAAACTTCGAAAATCTTTTATCAAACCTAATGATAGGACTAACGTTGAATTATTGTATAGGCGAGCTGTTTTATGAAGGGGAAAAGCATATCAAATTAGTAATAGCGACCTTTTTTGTCGTATTTTCAGTGATAACAGAACTGCTGACGGCTACAATTTTCGGAATTGTATTTGATGCGAGTGTACAAGGGGTTAGAGAGAACGTAATGCATTTGTTCCTAGGTGGGATTGTCTCAAAAATATTGCTAATCTTATTAATGGAAATAGCAATTAAATTTAGAAGAAGAAATGCTTCAGTTGTGTCATTAACCTCATGGCTATTGATCATTTCAATACCAGTCATTAGTATAGTATTAGCAATTCTGGTTGTTTATGAACCGGTAATCAACAATTCATTTAGCAATGCCGCTGTCTTTGCATGTTTAGCAATTCTATATATTGATTTGATTGCATTTTATTTATTTGATAATATGGTTAAGGCTTCAAAACTATATAGTTGAACTTTCACCTACCATATGTAGTTATGAATGTATCAACGTAATCTACATATGGTAGGCGAATTTAGTGAAACTTAGTTTTGACCCTTTAACCATAATATTGTTATTCAAATAGATGAAAACAATATTGTTCGGTTTAGAGAAAATCAATTATTACTTCAGCAGCATCAGTATGAAAATATTATAACTGGTCATGCGCAAGTTAGGAAATTGAGACATGACATGCTAGGTCATTTAATAACAATCGATGGATATTTAGAAGGAAATAAAGTTGATGAGGCAAAGAACTATATTGGCAAGTTAAATAATGAAATTGATTTTGAAAGGCATGGAATATTATCAGAAAATGTAGGTGTGGATGCAATTATTAATAACAGAAAGGCTAAAGCGAGTGAATGTGGAATTGAATCAAGCTTTGACGTGATGATACCAAAAAGCTTCAATATTAATGATTTGGACTTATGTGTGATTCTTGGTAATGTGTTGACTAATGCAATTGAAGCTTGTCAACGAATTGATGTTGATTTATCCAAGTACATTCACTTCAAAATGAAGTATAAGCGAGAGTCAATTCTCATTGACATAAAAAACTCATATAATGTAAAGACGATTTATGAAAAAAACGGAAAATTCTTATCATCTAAATCATTTAGAAGTAAAAATGAAATGGGGATGGGCTTAGAAAATATTGAGGCGGTAATAAAAAAGTATGGTGGTGTTTTTGATCTGGAGTTGACTGAAAATGAATTTTTGGTTAAGTTGATCATCCCAGATAAAAAGATTTAGTCCTTTTTCAAGGGTGTTTCGTCCCTTTTCTATTGAAAATTAAAACAGAGATGTTATAGTAAATATAATTGTTGGAGGTAGAGGAATGATAAAACAATTTGCAGTAACTATAACATCTTTTTTAGTGCATGACAATATTATTGATGAAGAGGATCGGGAGATTTATCAATATGGTACTGAACAGATTTTGATCAATTTTTCAACTTTAGCAGTGATTTGTATAATAGCATTTAGCACAAATTCATGGGTACAGACATTTTTTTGGCTATGTGGGATATTACCGATTAGAGCGGTAGCAGGAGGATATCATGCAAGTACGCCGGTTAAATGTAATCTTTTGACAATTTCAGTATTTATATCCAACATGGCAATAATCAATATTATAAAGAGTTATATGACAATCTATCTGTTTTTATTTTTTTTGTGCTTGATTCACTTTAGTATTATTCAATTTGCGCCAGTAGATCATAAGAATAAGGTGTTAGAGGAGAAAGAGCTTATAATTGCCAGGAGAAAGAGTAGAATAATAGGAGTTTTTATTGTTGGATTATGCTCGATATTAGCATTAATTGTTGGAATACGTAATATCATTACAATTAGCACTGTGATAGGTGCTATAGCAGCATCTGTTTCATTAATCATAGGAAGTATAAAACGAGGGGGTGAAAAAAATGAGAATGAAAAATGTTATTCGTAAATATGGCGGAACGGCTTTTGCTTTTATGGCGCTGATAGTAGCTCAAGCGGCATCTACACAATTCAGCTATATTTATTATCAAGAATCAGTACCAAATAAGGTGAAAGAGTTAAAAAGTAAGAGAATAATCAATAAAATGTAACTAGTTGTAGATTAGAGATTTAGAATTGCAACTTAAATCGGTAAGAAAGATTGTGAAAAGTGAAGAGGAGAAAGCCATGAAAAAAATTATTAGTTTGTTTTTAGTATTATCATTATTAGTAGGAATGTACACATTACCAGTATCAGCGAGTGAAACAACTGTTTTGGGTACTGAATTGGACGGAATTAGGCTCAGTGATTATATCGATGATGAGGATTTGGAATTTTTCAGTAAACTTGAAAAAGTGTTAGATGAATTTACATTGAGTAAAGATGGTACACTCGAATTAAAAAAATCACTAATAGAAATTCAAGAAGAAGCAGGATTTAGTAAAGCTGAAATGGTGATATTTGAGGATATGTTAGGATTTAATAAGGAAAATCCAGCTATTGGTATAACACAAATAGATTCCCAAATAGATGAATCAGCTATTTCAACTAAAGTTTATGTCGAGGACTGGAGGGTATACTTTACATACGATGAAGTTTTAACATTTTTATTTGCAGCTGCACAGATTGGACCAGCAGCTATGGTAGCAGCGCTTTCTGCATTAGGAACTGCAATTGGTGGATTAGTAGGAACGACAGTTGCAGCTATTTTGGGATATATAACAGCAGCTTCATTCTGCTATTTAGTTATAAGAGCGGTATCTATGAAAAAAGGTGTTTATATTGGTCTTGACTGGGATGGACCATTTCCAGTGATCGCAGATGGTACATGGTAGAAATGAAAATAATTGACCAAAAAGTATTTCAACCAATAGCGTTATATACTTCAATGGTTATTTCGATAATACTTTTTACTAATTCTGACATATTCACATTTATCATGTATGGTCTTTTAGTTGCAGCAGCGTGCAGAATGGGCTTCAATATACTAGTAATAGAGAATAGTAGTTTGCGATTTAGGAATTCATTGATTGAGCTTACCTATTGTATTAGTATTTATTTGATATCAATGATAGTTAATAAATACATGGGTAATATTATAAGTTCGCTGGCTATCATTTTGATTTTTACAATATACATATTAAGAATTAATCCATTAGTTATGCAGCGACATATAATAACAAAAAAAGATTACTCCTGACTAAGTCAGGGGCAAGTTACCTAGAAGTTTAACTTTTCATTCTGAAAAGTGCTTCTAGTCCCTTGCTTCGCAAGAATAATCAAAAGAGTTTGTCATTAAAAATCAATGAAATAAAAAAACCGAATAAATTGTTTTTGCAAAAGCCCTCTATTTCGGCATATGAATAGAGGGCTTTTCTGTGCTAGAAAATACTAAAATCTATAAAAAATATGTGAAAAAATTTGGACAATACCCCTTTATTTTGCCTTTAGAAGTAGAGGGGTACTGTTTTGTGCATAAATGTGCGTCACTTACTCTTAAAAATCGGCTTAATACGTGAGAAGACTAATGTCATTTTGAAATGTAATACAAAGAGCGACGGATAGAAATATTACAGTTTCATTACAAATTGACAAAAAGTTCGTCCACCTACCCCTGTTTTTCGGCTTATAAGTAGGGGGAACTTTTTGTAACCGATCAATTAGCAAAATAAGGAGTGTGATGACATGAGATTTTTAAACACGGAACATGAAAACAAGTTTATGAAGTTGATTCAAAGGGATGGTACACATCCTAGGGATAAAGAAAGAATTTCTCTTTTCTATATCCTGTCTGGTAATGCTGATCTGTTTGCAAAATCTGACTCTATCTATGATTTTAAGAATCACCAGATTGAACCGGATTGTTTGCTAGACGACAGAGTTGACTTTTGTAGTAGCTCCAGAGCATTGATTAGGCTCGCTTATAATCTGTACAACGGTTATCAAGATGATATGACAACACCTATTGATCTATTATCCGGTTTAGATGCTGATAATTATCTATTGGCACTTGAAAGTTTTGATATCCGATTGGCCTATTCAAAGCAAGTACAATCGGCACTGGACGATGAAGAACAGGAATTATAAAAGGACGGTGTAGCTTATGAGAGAATAAGAAAAAAGGCAGATAATGCGCATCTAAAGCTATCTGAATATGTTCGAGCATCTGCACTGGGAAAAGATATCAAGGTCGTTGATGGATTACGTGAGATGATTACAGAACTTAATGCCATTGGTAACAACCTGAATCAGCTGACCGTTATGCTTCGAGTGGGGCATATTCATAATCCTAATTTTGAGCACATCAAGAAGCAGTTTATAGAGTTTGTAGATGCTGCTAAGTCAGCGTTGGAAGGTAAGTGATCTAATGGCAATTATTAAAATACAAAGTGTAAAGGCAGGTAAACCATACAGTCTAAAAGCGGTTCTGGATTATATCCAGAACCCTGATAAAACTGAAAGTGGAAGTCTGATATCAGCAAAGGATTGCCTGTTGGCAAATGCATATCAGCAAATGCACCTGGTAAAGCAAGAATATCAACAGATGCAAGGCCGACAGTATGTCCATATTATTCAGTCTTTTAGTCAGTCGGATGAACTGACCGGTGAAACAGCCAATGAAATAGGTCAGAAGCTGTTGGCAACATTTGAGGGCTTTCAGGGTGTAGTAGCAACTCATACGGATCGGCAACATATTCACAATCACATAGTGCTGAATTCAGTAAACTATAAGACCGGTCTTAAATGGCAGCAGTCAAAGAAAGACCTTCAGCTATTGAAAGACAAATCAGATCAGTTGTGCCGTGATTATGGTTTGTCCGTTATAGAAAAAGGAAAAGGATGGAAAAGCTATGGAGAAAATCAAGCGAATCTTTCTGGTGGAAGTTGGAAGAGAATTTTAGTTGAAACGGTTGCTGAAGCTATTGGAAAAAGCAATACCAGAGAAGAATTCATTCATTATCTCAATAACAATGGTATTGAAGCAAATTTTCTTTCAAACAAGGTTTTATTTATATTAGAAGACGGCAAGAAGTGTGGCAGTGACAAGTTGCTGGCTTATGGGGATTTTACCAAAGAAAACATGAATAATGTCATTCAGTATAATGATTTGACCTTCAAAGATGCTCTTAATAATCCAAGACTAATGTATGAAGCTGTACAACTTGCGGCTGATTTACTGGACTATGAGGATAAGAGTGATTTTGAAAGAAATTACCTTCGTCATATACCACTATCAGCACTAGAAGGTGAAGCGCTGAAAAAAGCCATCAAAGAACTGAAAAAAGGTGGTGTTTATACACCAAATAAAACAGTGCCGGACAATCATAAGACCAACAAAAACCATATTTACTAATGACCATAGAAACCACATTGGAGGTGTTGCTAGAAGAAAAAAGTCGCGAAAAGCAGTATGAACTGTTGAGACAACAATATATTAATGAAGAAGAATTAGAAATGTAGGAAAGGAGGTCGCAAGATGGAGTATTTAGTTAATCAACAACCTATTAAAACTAATGATAACGAAGGATCAACAAAGCAAAGTGAAATTAAGATTGAAAATAATCTCTATCTTGTGACTTCACATTATTCAGGGACTAGAACCCTTGAAGAAGCAGTGCTTCACGCAATTAATCGTGAAGCATTTGATACGGAAACTCATAAAACAGATGAAAAACCGTCCCGTAAAGGTTATAATGGTAACAGCAATATTTACAGTCGCTGATATTGCTGTTGGAAAGGACATATATGCAAGTAGAATATAGAAATTTACAACAAGACTATGCAGCGGCAGTTTATTGTAGGTTATCCAGAGACGACGGGACGGAAAGTGAAAGCAACAGTATTCAGACACAAAAGCAAATGTTAAGAAGATATGCCAGTGAAAATGGCTTCTCGATCTATGATGAGTATGTAGATGACGGTTACAGTGGTACAACTTTTGAAAGACCGGAATTTAAGCGTATGATGCATGATATAGAGCAAGGGCGCATTAATGTCATACTAACCAAAGATTTATCAAGGCTTGGTAGAAATAATGCACTGATAGCTCACTACACGGAAATCTTCTTTCCTGAAAATGATGTAAGATATATTGCTGTTAACGACGGTATTGATACCTTCTGTGGCGACAATGAGATTATGCCCTTTAAAAGCATTGTGAATGAATACTATGCCAAGGATATCTCCAAGAAGATACGTTCTTCTTTTGTGACTAAATCGCAGAATGGAGAATTCAGAAGAAAACAGTCAATTGGTTTTAAATAATGACCGACCCAATGTACCCATCTACACCTTCATCTCTTCAGAGCATGACGAAGATTGGCAAAAAATCCTTTCGGATTACTCAGATGAAAGTTTTCTTCTAGATGCTCATCATTATGTTCACCTAGATGAGACAGATTTCATCGCTAAAAAGATTCTTGAGAGTCTTGAATAATCAAATGATTAAAATAATCCCTTTCAAATTAGAACGTTGAGAGGGACTATTTTTTTATGCCCATAACTAATTGTACATTACTAACTATTCAGGGGAACCTCTGATAAAGACCTGATAAATTTCATTTAAACATGGCATAAGTTTTAGGACAAAGAAGCTATAAAAAGGGTATTTAAGATTGCCACAGACTGGGCAGATATCGACAGTAGACTCGAACAGATAAGAAAAACTAAAACCAGATGTGTAGAGGATAAAGTAGTCATGGAAGGGTTTTAGCCGACGAATTTAGATATACTAAAGTCTAGTAGCCAAAATCCTAAATGGGCTGGCTTTTTAAGCATGCAAAATTTATGGAAAAGGTACAATAAATTTCAAAACTATGGTAAGATGGTTTTCAAAGAACTCATGATATCTCATTAGGATTTCTCTATCCTTACTTTTTCGACAGCAAATTAACGCGACCAACCTATTGTCAGTAAAGAAACCTTCGAAAAACCCAAGCCATTAGAACTAAGCGTAATTGCAACATGAAAAAAAGTATTGTCCAGATAGTAAAGGCATTCATGGAACTGTAATTGAGGAAGTTTTGTTAAAGTCTTTAATGAAATGTGCCAGCATAACAGAGAAATCATAGAAGAGTTTATACAGGCTATTAAAGATACTTTAAGTGAAAGTGCCAGAAAGAAAGAACTTACAACGCTTAAGAAAGAACTGAGTAAGGTTGTTATTGAGCTAAATAATCCTCATTATCACCCGACCTACGTGGTATGAGTTGTTATTGTATGAGCAAAAAATATGAATTATCTTGACATAAATTGTAATAGAGAGATAAAATGTCACATATAGATAATAGCAAAAAAGGAGTAATTATGAGATTTATATCATGGAATATTGATTCATTAAATGCCGCTTTAACAAGCGATTCTAATAGGGCAGTGCTTACAAGAAAAGTAATTGCTACAATATTAGAGAAGGATCCAGATGTTATTGCTTTGCAAGAAACGAAGTTACCTGAAAAGGGGCCAAGCAAGAAGCATATTGAATGTTTAGAAACCTTATTTAAAGGATATACTTATAAATGGCGAAGCTCTATGGCGCCAGCTAGAAAAGGTTATGCGGGGACCATGTTTTTATATAAGGACAAATACACCCCAAAAGTTGATTTTCCAGAGATTGAGGCGCCAGATACCATGGATTTTGAAGGAAGAATTATGACCTTAGATTTTGGGGCATTTTATCTTACTCAAGTCTATACCCCTAATGCAGGCGATGGGCTTAGAAGATTGAAAGAAAGACAAGTATGGGACGCAAAGTATGCCAAGTACCTTCAAAAACTAGATAAAATAAAACCGGTTATAGCAACAGGGGACTATAATGTAGCCCATAATGAGATTGACCTAGCTAACCCTCAGAGCAATCATATGTCAGCCGGTTTTACGGATGAAGAACGTGAAGGCTTTACAAATTTACTGAGTAAGGGGTTTACAGATACTTTTAGGTACGTTCATGGTGATGTGACAGGTATATACTCTTGGTGGGCACAACGGGTAAAAACAAGCAAAATCAATAACACCGGTTGGAGGATTGATTATTGGCTCGTTAGTAATCGGCTAACGGATAGAATTGCTAAATCTGAGATATTGGACTCTGGCGATAGGCAAGACCATGCGCCCACTATGTTGGACATTGCGTTATGACCAAAGGCACCAAAAAAAGATGGCAAGGGTAATTCCTATGTAGATACAATTAATCATCATATGCCATTAAGAGATGCAATGCAGACAGCATCAAGGAAAGTGTTCAAGAGAGTATTTTCATAAAGATAAAAGTGTCTTTGAGGTTTATTTGAGTACCCTTAGATATAGGTACTGATTTATAAAAATTTTAAACAGGCCAAAAATTTACAACTTAATATTTTGAGAAAAACTGAATTAGGGCATTTGTCTATAAATAGTTGACACAAACCCTTATGTCTTAAGGATTGTCAAAAATACTAATTAATGATAAAATAGCCTGAGACAAGTTATTTGAATCAGTTACTAAAATAGGATTAAAGGAGCAATATCCATATGTCTGGACATTCGAAGTTTGCCAATATCAAGCATAAAAAAGAAAAAAATGACGCTCAAAAGGGTAAGATTTTTACAAAATTAGGTAGAGAAATCATGGTTGCCGTAAAACAAGGTGGCGCAGATCCTGAGAACAATACAAGACTTAAAGAAATCATCAACAAAGCCAAGGCTAATAATATGCCCAACGATACCATATCTAGAAGTGTGAAAAAGGCTTCCGGAGAATCAAACGATGTAAGTTATGAAACCATAACTTATGAAGGTTATGGTCCGGGTGGTGTAGCGGTTATGGTGGTTTGTCTAACAGATAATAAGAACAGAACGGCGGCCAATGTACGCCATGCCTTATCCAAATATGGTGGTAACTTAGGAACAACCGGTTGTGTCTCTTTTATGTTTGAGAAAAAGGGACAGATTATCATAGAAAAATCCGATGATATTAACGAAGATGAATTGATGATGGCGGCAATAGAAGCCGGTGCAGAGGATATGATTACTGAGGAAGAAGGCTATGAGATTCTTATAGAGCCGGAGATGTTTAATCAAGTTCACGACGCCATGTCAGAACTGGGTTATACATTTTTATCAGCAGAAATTACCATGATGCCATCAACCATGACAGAACTGGGTGGAGATGATGAAATAAAAGCCATCGAAAAAATGTTGGATCATTTAGAAGAAGATGATGATGTTCAAGATGTGTACACTAATTGGGACCGTTAATAAGGTATAACCAATAGGTAAGCAAAGGGGCTTTCCTGATAAAAACGTTATGTTTTTTGGGATTGCCTTATTCTTTGTGTAAAATATGGCTGGTTGATAACTTTTATGATAGAATGAATAATCAAAAGTGAACAAATATCATGTATAATAATACTGGAAAAGAGGTTGTTATGTCAGAGATTATGCGCATGAAGGCATTGGTGGCATTATTATCAAAAGCTTCCAAAGCTTATTATCAAGAAAACCGTGAAATCATGTCCAACCTTGAATATGATCAACTTTATGATGAACTCGTAGCCCTTGAAGAGAAAAATGGACTGGTTTTACAAGGAAGTCCAACCAATCAGGTGGGTTATGAAATTGTTAGCAAATTACCTAAAGAAGCCCACAATTCTACAATGCTATCTTTAGATAAGACCAAAAGTCGAGATGATTTATTGAACTGGTTGGGTGATGAAAAGGGTCTCCTGTCTTGGAAACTGGATGGCTTAACCCTTGTCTTAACCTATGAAGATGGCATTCTGGCCAAAGGTGTTACAAGAGGAAACGGTATCGTTGGGGAAGTCATAACCAATAATGTACGTGTTTTTGACAATGTACCTCATAAAATAAACCATAAAGGTACTTTGGTTTTAAGAGGGGAAGCGGTCATCAAATACTCTGACTTTGAAAACATTAATGCTTTACTAAGCGAAGAAGAGCAATATAAGAATCCTAGAAATTTATGTAGTGGGACGGTAAGACAGTTAAACAATGCCATTACCGCCAGTCGACATGTGAATTTTTTTGCTTTTCAGTTGGTAAGTGGTGAGGGTCTGAAGTGGGACGCTAAGTCAGAACAACTGAATTGGCTTGGGACTTTAGGTTTTGATGTTGTCCCATTTAAAGAAGTGGATCGTCATAATCTCTTGACACAACTGGATATTTTTGAAAAAGAAATAATGGGTAATGATTTTGCATCAGACGGACTTGTACTAACCTTTGACTCAAGGACTTATTCTGAAAGTCTTGGTGTAACTTCCAAGTTCCCTAAGCATTCTATTGCTTTTAAGTGGCAAGATGAAATCAAAGAAACCCAATTAAAAAGTGTTGAGTGGCGTGCTTCAAGAACAGGACTGATTAATCCCATAGCCCAGTTTGAGCCTGTTGAGCTTGAAGGCACAACGGTGAGTAGAGCAAGTCTACACAATGTGAGCATTCTAAAGCAACTTGAGTTGGGTGTAGGTGACATCATAGAAGTGTATAAAGCCAATATGATTATACCTCAGGTTGCTGGCAATCAAACCAGAAGCAATACAATAGAAATTCCTGGAGAATGCCCGATTTGTAAACATCAAACTGAAATCAAAAAAGTTCAGGATGTGGAAGTATTATACTGTAACAATATGGCATGTGGCGCTAAGAAAATCAAAGCTTTAGCTCATTTTGTCAGTCGTGATGCTATGAACATCGATGGTTTAAGTGAGGCAGGCATTGAAAAATTTGTAGAGATGGACCTAATACATGAGTTGGCAGATTTATACAGTTTGGAACAGCATAAGGATATAATTATAAATAGTGAAGGTTTTGGTGAAAAATCTTTTGAAAATCTAATGGCAGCCATTCATACATCAAAAAAGGTTAAGCTAGAAAACCTTATTTATGCTCTAGGTATTCCTGGTGTTGGCCTAAGCAATGCCAGATTGCTTTCCAAATATTTTGATCATAATTTTGAAAAAATCAAAGAAGCAGATATTGAGACATTAGCTAATATAGAAGGTTTTGGTGAAATCATTGCTAAATCATTATATGATTTTTTCCATAATCCTAGCAATGTAAAAACGATAAAAGCCTTGGAAAATCATATTGAGATTGAAAAACCAGAGGAAAATACTATAGAACAGATTCTGAAAGATAAAATATTTGTCATAACAGGTAACCTGGAAACTTACATCAATAGAAAGGCACTCAAAGATGAAATAGAAGCTTTAGGTGGTAAGGTGACAGGTAGTGTGACAGGAAAAACAACGTATTTGATAAACAACGATGCCACTTCGTCGTCCGGTAAAAATAAAAAAGCCAAAGAGTTAGGTGTTTCTATTATCAACGAACAAGCTTATAAAAAACTAATAGAAAACCAGTAGAAACAGATACAAACCTATGAAATATAAGATGATCTTATAAGGTATGTTTCTTGATATAAGCCTAATGAAATGATAGAAGGAACGGTATCTGGCCATGCACTAGATGAATGGGCTAAACTGTGGTTGTAAAATAAAAAGAAATCATGACGCATAAATTATAGAAAATTAAGACTTGGAGGTTATGAGATGAAGATTACCAGAGAAGAAGTTGAGCATGTGGCCCACTTGGCACGGCTCAATCTAACAGAGGCTGAAAAAATTCAAATGACCAAAGATATGGAAGCCATTATCGGCTTTGCAGATCAAATTAATGCTCTAGAAATTGGGGATGTTATACCCACAGCTCATGTCATTCCAATTAACAATGTATTTAGGGAAGATGTGGCTAGACCTTCAATGGACCGAGAAAAATTACTTCGTAACGCGCCGAATCAGGAAAATGGGTGCTACAGTGTACCAAAAGTTGTAGAATAGGAGGCATATCATGCTATATCAGAAGTCAGTCAGTCAGTTGCAACATATGCTTCAAAATAGAGACGTTACCAGTGTGGAAGTCACTCAGTCCTACTTAGACAGAATCGAAGTGGTGGATAAAAAAGTAGGCGCCTATATTACAATCCCTAGGGAATTGGCTCTATCGACAGCCAAATCAGTGGATGAGAAAAGAAATAAAGGTGAAGTCTTGTCACCCTTTGCCGGGATACCCATCGGTATTAAAGATAACATGTGTACCGAAGGGCTTAGAACCACTTGTGCATCAAAAATGTTGGATAATTTTGTACCACCTTATGATGCCACCATTGTAAAAAAAATCAAAGAAAACGATATGATTATATTAGGTAAGCTGAATATGGATGAGTTTGCTATGGGGTCCTCAACAGAAAACTCCGCATATCATGTAACCAAAAATCCTTGGCAACTAAACCATGTCCCTGGAGGAAGCTCTGGAGGTTCAGCGGCGGCTGTTGCAGCAGAACTTGCACCCTTTACCTTGGGTTCGGATACCGGTGGCTCTATAAGGCAACCGGCCCATTACTGTGGTGTTGTGGGTATGAAGCCAACTTATGGAAGGGTTTCTAGATACGGCTTAATTGCCTTTGCATCCTCTTTGGATCAAATTGGTCCTTTAACAAGAAATGTCAGAGATGCAGCGCTTGCTCTAAATTTAATCTGTGGCCATGATAGAATGGATTCCAGCTCTGCTTTTGTGGATACGCCGGATTTTACCGCCTACTTAGATCGGGATATAAAAGATATGCGTATTGCTTTACCTAGAGAATTCATGGGCGAAGGCATTGCAGAAGATGTAAAAGCCAGTATATTAAAGGCTGTTAAAGTCCTAGAGCATATGGGCGCTATTGTGGATGAGGTACATATGGAAATGACGGAATATGCACTGCCATCGTATTACCTCATCTCTTCAGCAGAAGCATCCTCCAATCTTGCCAGATTTGATGGTATTAAATATGGTCACCAGGCAAAAGACTATGACACTCTTGTAGAACTTTATAAACAAAGTAGAGATGAAGGCTTTGGTGCCGAGGTGAAAAGACGTATCATGCTTGGAACCTATGCCCTCAGCTCCGGTTACTATGATGCTTACTATAAGAAGGCGCAACAAGTTAGAACCTTGATTAAGAATCAGTTTGATCTTCTTTTTGCAGAATATGACCTTGTACTTACCCCGACAGGACCAACGACGGCCTTTAAACTAGGTGCTAAGGTCAATAATCCTATAGAGATGTATCTCAACGATATTTGTACAGTACCTATTAACATAGCAGGTCTTCCAGCAATATCTTTAAACAGTGGCTTCGATCGAATGGGATTGCCTATTGGCCTTCAATTAATTGGAAAAGGCTTTGATGAAGGTACAATATTAAAGGTTGCACACGCTTACGAGCAGGCAAACGTGCTTGATAAAGTAAGACCGGAATTATAGGAGGGCAGATAACATGGGTTATGAAGATTATGAAATAGTCATGGGTCTTGAAGTGCACTCAGAACTCAAGACCAATACAAAGATATTTTGCGATTGCAAGAATGAATTCGGTGGTGAACCCAATACCCACTGTTGTCCTATTTGTACAGGGATGCCGGGAACGCTGCCCGTACTTAATGGAAAAGTTGTTGAATATGCAATTAAGGCAGGGCTTGCAACCAATTGTAAGCTTAACCAATTTAGCAAACAAGATAGAAAAAACTATTTCTATCCGGATTTGCCGAAGGCCTACCAAGTCTCTCAATTTGATTTACCTTTATGTTATGAAGGTGAAGTTGAGATTGAAGTTGAAGGTAAGATAAGGAAAATCGGTATCACAAGAATTCACATAGAAGAAGATGCAGGGAAGCTCAATCATGAGATTGGTGGTACCTTGGTGGATTATAACCGTTGTGGTATTCCTTTAATTGAGATTGTGTCAGAACCGGACTTTAGATCTCCGGTTGAAGTGGGCATATATATGGAAAAATTAAGAACTATTTTGCTTTATGCGGATGTTTCTGATTGTAAAATGAATGAAGGTTCTCTAAGATGTGACGTGAACCTCTCCGTTCGTAAAAAAGGTGAAAAAACACTTGGTACAAGAACAGAGATGAAAAACATCAACTCCTTTAGTTTTGCTGTAAAAGCTGCTGAGTACGAAGCCAAAAGACAAATAAAAGTCTTAGAATCCGGAGGTACCATCATTCAGGAAACCAGACGATGGGATGAAGCAAAGGGTATAACTGTCTCTATGCGTACAAAGGAAGAAGCCCATGATTACAGATATTTCCCTGAACCGGATTTGATGCCAATTATTACAACGGATGAACAGATTCTTAAATGGAAAGCATCACTTCCAGTTATGCCGGATGTTAGAAAAGCTCGTTATATGCAGAAGTATGAGCTTGGAAGCAAGGAAGCGGCTATTTTAGTAGCATCTAGAAAAATGGCTGATTTCTTTGAAGCTGGTGCAAGTTGCTCTAAGAATCCCAAAGCGGTCGCCAATTGGATAATATCTGAAGTGTATAGCCGTTTAAATGAAGATGAAAAAGAACAAGGTCCTATGCCCATTAAGGGAGAAAATCTTGGCAACTTGGTCAATCTGATTGAAGAAGGTATTATTAGCGGTAAGATGGCTAAGACGGTTTTTGAGAAAATGTGGCAAACCGGTAAAGCGCCTGCAACCATTGTTGAAGAAGAAGGTTTGAAACAAAACAGTGATGAAGATGCCCTAAGATCTATCGCATCAGAAGTGTTGAATAACAATGAAAAAGTTGTAGCCGATTATTTGGGTGGTAAAGAGGCGGCTATTCAGTCACTTATGGGACAAATGATGAAAGCCACCAAAGGTAAGGCCAACCCTAAGATGGTCATTGATTTATTAAAAGAATTATTAGAAGCAATGAGGTAAAAAAAGGCTGGACATTCACAAGGATAAGGTGAAGGTCCATCTTTTTTTAAGCATTGCCGATGACATGCGGCTTTAGGCGGTCATAATCATCAAAAGCCCTTGACCTTGTTAAATAGATAGCCAATACAGCCGTCAGATGCCGTGTGGTGAAGATGGCAATCATGATGGCAATCTGATATTTGATGGCTGTAATAGGGATAGACCCGCCAAGAATCTGTCCGGTCATCATGCCAGGCAAGGAAACCAAGCCAATGGTCTCTATAGATGCAATGGTTGGGGATATTGAGCTTTTTAGAGCATGAACAAAATAAGGTTTTAACGCTTCAGAACGACTGGCAGATAGGGAAAGATTATAGTAATAGGTTTTTTCACCGTCTTTAATCTGCTTATAAAAAGTGTTAATGGCAAGAATATTGCCGCTTAGACTATTACCAAGCAGCATACCGCCAATAGGAATCAGATGTTGGGCATCAAAAATATCCGTCAGGTTCACAATAAAATAATTAAAGAACATGAGTACAAGAAAGTGGGGTATAAAAACAGCCAACCAGATAAGAAACCCAAATGTCTTAATGGATAGCTTGGTGGTTTTTAACATTGAATAGCTGGCAATAGTCATCATGAGCATGATATAGATGACATTAATCCAAGGTGTATTCTGATCAAAAAGCCATTGAAGGACTAAACCAATTAGAGAAAGCTGTAGAATCATTCTGAAAATAGCGAAGGCAATCTTAACATTCATCTTAATAGCATAATGAATATTAAAAAGGAAAACAGGTAAAACAAGGAAGAACAACATATACATATTAGATGTTTCCATTAAAAAGTCACCTCCCTAAGGCTATTTTTACTTTTCCATAGAGCATCATGAGATACAATAATAACGGTAGCATCCAAAGTCATAATATACTCTATAATTAAGGCCTTAAGATCATGGTCAAGACCGGAAGTGATTTCATCTAGTAGTAAGAAAGGTCGATTTAGTAAAAGGGCAATGATTAATCCGATACGTTGTCTTTCTCCACCGGAGAACTCTTGGATTTGGGTACTTAGAACTTGATCATCTAGTTTGAAAGTTTTGCTAAGTGAAAGGAAGTTATCCTTATAATCCTCAATATGATGATTGACTTTGTATGAAAAAATCTCATCTAGTAAAGCTTCAGTGGTTAAAGATGGCAGATCCGTATCTTGGCTGACATAGGCGATTTTTTCACGAATGGCTTTTAGATTGTGATGGTTTAATGTCATATCATCTATGACAATATCACCACTGTCCGGTTTATCAAAGCCTAACAGAAAACGGATGAGTGTGGTTTTTCCACTTCCGGAAGATGCAAAAAGAAGTACTTTCTCTCCGGATTTGATTTTTAGGTTAAAGTCTTTAAAAAGTACTTTATCACCATAACGTTTATTAATGTCTATGTAATGAATCATAGGCGCTCCTAGTGTTAATTCTAAGTTTGTAGTGACAATTCTTAAGGATGACTTGTTTTATCCTTCATCCGGTTATATAATGAACATAAACTAATTGATGACAGGTGGCAGACATGAATCTATTTAACAAGTACAGCTTATCTTTAATGAATAAAATTATTATAGCATTTGTTGCCTATTTTGTAATGGTATTAATTGTATTTTCCTTGATTGTTATTTTGATTGATCGAGGACAGGTCTTATCTATTTCCAATGAATTTTCTCAAGCGATTGCCATAGACAAAGCAAAAACAGTCGAGCTTTGGTTGAATGAAAAAGTCAGCAACGTTAGTATGTTGGCTTTGACAAGTGAAGTTCAATCTATGAACCAAGATGCGTATCTACCTTTACTTGAATCAGCAATAAGTGACAAAGAGGGTATCTATGGTCGCTATTTTGTTATTGATAGACAAGGGATTCTAGTAGATACATTGGGGATTAGAAAAAACTTAGCAGAGGATTTCGAGTTCCAAAAAACCATGACGGGTGAAGTGTCAGTTGTGGTAGCCCAATCCTCCTATGATGACACCTTTAAACAACCCACTTTTCGTATTATGGTACCAATAGAAGTCAACGGAAGGATACAGGGCGTTCTGGGTACGACTATATTACTAAAAGACTTAAGTCAGCTCATATCATCTACAGCCATACAAGAAACTGGTTTTGCATGGGTAGTAGACGAATACGGTCAGGTTATAAGCCACAAAGATGCTAATCAGGTTTTGAATATGAACATCATGTCAGATGACAACATAGGTTACGAAGGCTTATCTGTCTTGAGTGAGCAAATGAAAGTCAATCATCAAGGCGTTGAAAAATTTACCAATCCAAATGGTGAGAAAAATTATGTGACCTATAAAAGTATCCCAGGCTCTCCGGGATGGCATGTCATTATAACCTTATATGCATCAAGTGTATACAAGACACTTAGAGAATTATTTGTTTATATGACTGTTCTGGTGGTTGTACTTGGACTCATATCCTATTTAGTGACGTACTTCCTAGCCAAAGATATAACCGATGCCATTAAAAAACTTATTGGTGTTATGAATAAATTTACCAGTGGTGTTAAAGGCATCAGAGCCAAAGTTGAATCCCAAGATGAGATTGGTATGCTTTCACAATCCTTCAATGCCATGGCAGATACCATTGTGGCCCATACAGATAATGTTGAAGAGCTTATCAAAGAACGCACTCAGATTTTAGCGGATTTGAATTATCAGATAGTAAGTCGAAATAAAGAACTTGGAACAATGAATGAAGAGCTTGAAAAAACCAATGACAAGTTACATGAACTAGCCTCTACGGATATGTTAACAGGGCTTTATAACAGGTATCAGTTCGTAAGAGAATTGCAAAAAACCATTGAACTGGTTAATGTAGAAGATGAACAAAACTTTTCACTGCTTTTTATTGACCTAGATAACTTCAAGGAATACAATGATACTTTTGGACACGAAATCGGTGATTTTCTTTTAACTGAAGTGGCAAAAATCCTTAAGGAGAATGTAAGAGAAAATGATATCGTTGGTCGTTATGGTGGAGATGAATTTGTCATTATGCTAAGACAGGGTACTTATGATATTGCAAAAGCTATAGCTGAACGCATACATGGTGCAATCTTAGGACGTGATGGTTTTAAGAAAGAGCTTTCGAAAAAACTGAATGGGGAAGTCAAAATTATGGGTAAGCACAAGTTGTCCAGCTCCATTGGAATCGTTAATTATATGAAATCTATGAAAATCACAAAAGCCGAGGACTTATTGGTCATAGCAGATGAAACTATGTATAAGGCAAAAAAAGCAGGTAAATCCAGAGTTGTCGTTAATTGATTTATAAAGCCACTAAAAAGACCGTCCTATTTCATAATGGAAATAGCACGGTCTTTTTAAGAATAACTAAAGAGATTCGATTTCCACAAGCCATGAACGAACAACCCCATCGCTTGGCATACGCCAATCACCTCGAGGGGAGAGGTTTATGGAACCTACTTTGGGACCGTCGGGCATACAAGAACGCTTAAACTGCTGACTGAAGAATCTTTTATAAAAAATTCTCAACCATTTTTTGACAATGGCCTCTGTATAGAGCTCTTGAAACGCCAGATTGGCCAAGTGAAATATTTTCGATGGTGAGAAACCGAAACGAACACAGTAATAGAGGAAGAAATCATGTAGTTCATAAGGGCCTATTAGATCTTCTGTTTTTTGGGTGATGGTACCATCAGAATCAGGTGGCAAGAGTTCGGGGCTGACTGGTGTATCTAGTATATCCAGTAGAACTGTTCTGGCAGAATCCGGTACTTTGTGATGGGCGACCCAGTTGACCAAATATCTGACCAAGGTTTTAGGAATAGAAGTATTCACCGCATACATGGACATATGGTCACCATTGTATGTGGCAAAACCTAGCGCCAACTCGGATAAATCTCCGGTACCTACAACGATACCACCTGCCTTATTAGCATAATCCATTAGGATTTGTGTTCTCTCACGAGCTTGTGTATTTTCGTAAGTAACATCATGAGTATTCGGGTCGTGGTCAATATCATGAAAATGTCTTAGACAAGCTTCTTTAATCGGTATTTCTTTGAGTGTACACCCCAGTTGCTTAATTAAATCACATGCGTTATTATATGTTCGATCTGTGGTGCCAAAGCCTGGCATGGTGATTGCAATTATTTTTTTGGGGTCCATGTTTAACAGGTTAAACGTATGTAAACATACCAATAAAGCCAGAGTGGAATCTAGACCGCCGGAAACACCGATTATAACTGTTTGACAACCGATATGCTCAAGTCTTTTGGCGAGCCCCATGGACTGAATACTAAAGATTTCTTCACATCGAACATGCAGCTTTTTAGGATTTATAGGAACAAAAGGATGGGGATTTACATAACGATTGATTATAAGTGGCTTATGAACATTTGCATAAGAACAAATCGTATAACTTGAGAGGTCTTGTTGATACCCATCAGCATAGATGCCCATTTTTCGTCGATCACTTAAGAGTCGATCGATATCAATGTCACTGACGATAAGTTGGTTTTTCATGATAAATCGCGAATTTTTCGACAATAAAGTTCCATTTTCATAAATAAGGCACTGACCGCCAAAAACAAGATCAGTTGTCGATTCACCATAACCGGAAGAAGCATAAATATAACCAGTTATTGTTTTTGCAGATTGACTGCAAATCAAAGATTTCCTATATTCGTTTTTTTCGACCAAATCATTACTTGCAGAAGGATTGAAAATCAAGGTGGCACCGGCCACAGCCATAGGACCGCTTGGCGGGTTGGGTACCCATAAGTCTTCACAGATTTCTATGCCAAAAGTAACTTCAGGGTATTGATCGTTTTGATACAGCATGTTAAAACCAATAGGAACATGGACAGAATCAATTAAATAATTGCGTTGGACCAAGTGTTTGCCTTGTTCGAACCATCTTTTTTCATAGAATTCGCCATAATTTGGAATATGGCTTTTGACGGTAATCCCGATGATGGTGCCTTTACTAATAACAACTGCACAATTAAAAAGAGCATTGCCCACGGTTAAGGGTGCACCAACAATTAGGGTGATATCAAAAAGTGAACTTTCTTTTTTTAATCGAATCAGTTGATTGACAACTTGATTTTGCAAATGCTTTTGCAAGAAGAGGTCTCCGCAAGTATAGCCTGTAATTGATAATTCAGGAAATACGAGAATGGCTACATCTTGCTGGACCGCTTCTTTGGTCAAATTAATTATTTGGTTTGTATTATGTTCACAGTCAGCTACTTTGGTTAATAGAGTAGCTGCACCAACACGTATAAATCCTTTTGTCACTTTAACCATCCTTTCTTTTTCCATATATAGGCTTATTTTATCACAAATCCGTATCAAATGGTCAATTTAACAACAATAATCTTGTAATTATATTCAATATTATGTAAAATATAATAGTATGTAAATGAACAGATAAACAGCATACAGAGGGAGGCTAACATGAACCAAGATTATAAGATGAACATTCAAAAAAAGATTGCTTTGGTAGCCCATGACAATAGAAAAAAAGATTTAATGAATTGGATTCAAATCAATAGAGATGCTTTAAGCACCCACTTTTTATATGCGACAGGTACCACGGGTCAGATCATTGTTGAAAAAACCGGATTACCGGTTAGAACATTTAAGAGTGGTCCATTAGGCGGTGATCAGCAAATAGGTGCAAAAATCATTGAAGGTGAAATAGACTTTATGATATTTTTCTGGGATCCTTTAGAAGCTCAACCACATGATCCAGATGTTAAGGCACTCCTTAGAATCGCCGTTTTATATGATGTGCCCATTGCAATGAATTATGCAACAGCTGATTTTATTTTTTCCTCAGACTTGATGGTTAAAGAATATGATCGATTGGTTATTGACTATACAAAACGTTTGAAAAGACATATAGATTTATAAAAAAGGATAGAGTGTATTTAGTTGAGAGGTTATTATGAAAAATAAGTGGCTATACATGGGGGTAATTCTGCTGGTTGTCATTTCTTCAGGATTATTCTATATGGGTCAAATCAAGGATAAAGAAGGCATCCGTATTGAAACGGAAAACTCAAAAAAGTCGGTTGAAGATGAAGAAGATACTGATGAGGTAATGAATAAGATTTACATTCATCTATGTGGTGCCGTCAAAAATCCGGACGTCTATAAAGTCAATGAGAGTGCCCGTCTTTTTGAAGTGATTGCAATGGCAGGTGGTTTAGAAGAAGATGCGGTAAAAGAGTCTATTAACCTTGCCCGTAAAGTTATGGATGGCGAGCAGATTTATGTGCCATTCGAAGGAGAAGAACAAATATCTTATATAACGCAGGAAAAACAAAGTAAAGTGAGCCTGAATCAAGGTACAAAAGAACAATTAATGACTTTAACAGGTATCGGTGAGGTAAGGGCAAATGCTATTGTTAAGCATCGAACTCAAAAGGGAGCCTTTGTACGTATCGAAGATATTATGTTGGTTGAAGGGATCAAGGAAGCCATGTTTGAAAAAATAAAAGATGACATAGGTTTATAGTGGGGTAAAAGATGAGCAAAAAAATTTTGGTAGTAGACGATGAAAAGTTAATCGTAAAAGGTATAAAGTATGGTTTGGATCAAGATGGTTATGAAGTAGATGTCTCCTATGATGGAGAAGATGCATTATCACATGCTAAGGCCAATGACTATGACTTAATCATATTGGATGTAATGCTGCCTAAAATGGATGGTGTTGCAGTGTGTCAACAGATCAGAGAATTTTCCAAAGTACCGATAATCATGCTGACAGCAAAAGGTGATGATATGGACAAAATTCTTGGTCTGGAATATGGTGCAGATGATTATATGACAAAACCTTTTAACATACTGGAACTGAAGGCAAGGATAAAAGCAATTATTAGACGTTCCGGTTTCAAAGGTGAAACACAGACGGAAGAATATAAAGTGCTCAAATCAGGTGAAATCAAGCTAGAAGTTGAAAGCAGAAGGGTTTATGTTAAAGAAGGTGAAGTGAGCCTTACGGCTAAAGAGTTCGACTTATTAGAATTATTTATCACCCATCCGAATAAAGTATACAGTAGAGAAAATCTACTCAATGTGGTCTGGGGTTACGATTATCCAGGGGATGTTAGAACAGTTGATGTTCATGTTAGAAGATTGCGTGAAAAGGTTGAACCCAATCCCAGTGAACCGACATACATACATACAAAATGGGGAGTTGGCTATTATTATCAACATTAAATTTAAGATTATAAAAAGTATAAGAACCAAGTTGTTTATTTCTTTAGTAGCAATTGGTATATTACCTTTATTTATCCTAACATTATCTATATTTTCATCGGTTAGAAACTATAGTCGAAATGAGAAAAAAACTGAAATGTTGCGTCATGCGAACACCATTAGTACTAACCTAAGCCGAAGAGACTATTTTGATAATATTGAAAATGTAAATTATCTGGATAATATTCAATCTATTATTGCAGATCGTTTTCTGATTATGAACAGTGATGGACAAATCACTTATGATTCTAATCATTTTGATGAAGATAAGCTCAACAGTTCTCAGCCAGTATTAAAAATCTTACAAGGCACGTCTACAAATATAATTGAAGAAGATAAAAAACTAAATGTGGTGAGAATATACACACCCATTTACGATAACGATCACAAAATAGTCATAGGCGTCACCATGTTAAGTGGCCAGTATGATCAGATTGAAATGACGATATCTAGAATGCGTAACATAGCATACCTTCTAATAGTTGGTATTTCTTTGATTATCCTTATATTAAACTTCTATTTCTCAGGATTATTAACAAAACCCTTTCGAGAATTTGTCAATCATCTAAAAAGAGTTTCCGAAGGTCATATTGACGAAAGAATTGATGTACGTGGTAATTATGAGATTGAAGAAATTGGTTTAGCTTTCAATGAGATGTTAACCACAATAGAAGAGATTGATGATTCTAGACAAGGGTTTGTTGCGAATGTATCACATGAGTTGAAGACACCGCTAAGCTCTATGAAGGTCTTGGCAGAATCATTGCTATGCCAAGATGATGTTCCAAAGGAACTCTATAAAGAATTCATGGAAGACATCAATGCAGAAGTCAATCGAGAGACGAAGATTATTAATGACTTGCTAACACTGGTAACATTAGATAAAAAAGAAAGCTATCTGAATATTGATAATACGAACATTAATAAACTGGTTGAGCAAGTTATGCGTATGCTTAAGCCGATTGCGGATAAAAAAGATGTCATTCTTGAAATAGAGAGTTTCCGTGAAGTCTTTGCTGAAGTGGATGAAACAAAAATGTACTTGGTATTTATGAATCTAATAGAAAACAGTATTAAGTACAACAATGAATATGGAAAAGTTACCGTAACCATTAATGCTGATCACAGAGATTTGAGTATTCAGATTATGGATACAGGCGTAGGTATACCACCTGAAAGCGTGGATAAGGTTTTCCAAAGATTTTATCGAGTTGACAAGACAAGATCTAGGGATACAGGTGGTACAGGTTTGGGGCTTAGCATTGTTAATAAAACCATTTTACTTCATGGTGGTAGTATAAAGTGTATCAGTGAAGAAGGCGTCGGAACTACTTTTATATTACGATTGCCTTTATCTCAAACGATGAGATAAGCATACATGTGAGGTTATCAAAAAAGTGAGAATTCATATAATATTAATAGTTAGGACGCACAACTGAAATATGTATTGGTTATGATGAGTGGTATCGAGTTTGAGGATATAATACAGTGGACGGAAGGTGAGCTTATGAGACGTGTATTGGTCGCTGTCACTTTACTTGTATTGCTTTTTGCAAGTTGTAAACCAGAAGTTGAAGAAGTGATTATTGAAGAGAATAAGGAAGTACTTTTAGCTTATTTGGTAAATGGCAAAAAAGATGAATTAGTGGCGTATGAGGTAGAAGTACATACAAATGACCTTACCAATCAGATTGAGCAGATTCTTGATGTTTTAAGCACGGGCGATATTACGCAAAAATTATTACCAACCATACCAAAAGACTTAACTATAAATCAGCTAGAAATTAAAGAAGGCAATATAATAGTTCATATGCCAAACGATATTAAAGATATGGAACAGATTGACTTTCTTTTATGTAGAACTTCTTTAATCAGAAGTTTGACATCGATTGAAGCCGTTGTTTCGATAGAATTTTATGTAGATGGATTACCTTTAAAAGATAGCAATGGTAAGATTTATGGGCCTTTCTTTAAATCAGATGTAATTGTTAATATGGAATCTGAAAACGAAGTGGTTAAGTCCGTTCATCTAAATCTTTATTTTCCGGAACAAAAAGGAGAATTTTTGATTAAAGTAAATCGAGAGGTTGGTATTAAATCAAATGAGAGTATTGAGGAACGTATCATCAAGGAACTTATGTTGCCGCCAGAGGGGCATAATCTGATAAGCTTAATACCTCAAGAGACGGTTGTAAAAAGTATCTATGTAGACCATGGTATTTGTTATATCGATTTCAATGAAGCCTTTAGAATGGAACATATTGGAGGATCGACCAGCGAAGTGATGAGCATCTATGCCATTGTTAACAGTCTGACAGATCTACCGAATATAAATAAAGTTCAATTTTTAATAGAAGGCAAAAAGTCAGAAAGCTTTACAGGTCATTTGCAGTTTGATATATTATTTGAACAAGGCTTGGACTTAGTCAGAAGAGACAGTAAAATAAAGGATTAAACCCTGAATATAATTAAGAGCAACTTAGTATTGACACCTTGACTTCTAGATTAAAGTGTTAGGTAAAGATTAGATAAATGATGAGATAGGGGACATAATCATGAAAAGACCCTTGGTGCTAATGACCTTGATTGGTATTGTCGGTATCTTATTAGGAATGGGGCACTATGATGTTAGTATAGCATTGGGGATGCTCTTGTTATATAAATATAGAAACTTAATAAAACAGAGTCAATATAAGCATGTGTTCCCATTATTGGGCATATGCTTATTTTCATTTTTACGGGTCTTTTTTTATAATCAATCCTATGAAGCTTCCCTTCAATATTATGCTGAAGGCTCGCGTTTAGAAGTGGAAGGTCGTATAAAAGAAGTGCGAGTAGGAGAAAAATATCATACATATATCCTGAAGCCTAACAAGGTCAATGGTAAAACACTTCAAAAAGGAATACGGTTGATTACAGAGGATGTGTTAGACATCGGTGAATGGATTGTTGCTGAGGGAGAAGCTCTTGAAACAAAGGGAAAGCGAAATGAAGGCGGATTTGATGCCTTGTCATATAACAAAAGCAGAGGCATAGTTGGTACAGTTTTTACAAAAGAAGTGCATAGCCCTAAGAAACAAAACTATAATTGGAGACTTAAGATAGACCATCTTAGGAAGTCACATGAAAAAAGACTACACTTACTCTTACCTCAAGCTGAGGCAGAATTATTATCAACGCTATTACTGGGAAGTAAGCGTATGGATGATGATGTTAGAGAATACTTTGAAAAAGCAGGATTGATTCATATTTTATCCATCTCAGGGCTACATGTTTCCATTATTGGGTATGGTCTATTTAAAGCGTTAAATAAAGGTGTTAAAAATCAGGGAGTAAGTGCGATTATTGCAATGATTTTCTTACTCTACTATTGTATCTATACCGGTATGCAAATATCCACGGTGAGAGCTACGATTATGATTGGTCTCTATTTGATCCAGTTTGTAGTGAATCGACGGTATGATAAAACCACTGCGGTTAGTTTTGCTGCCTTTGGAATGCTTCTGTTGCATCCTTATCAACTAATCCATATAGGGTTTCAATTGTCATTTGGTGCGGTCCTTAGTATATTCTATATAGAACCCTTGCTGAAAACAAACTGGATGCCTATTGAAAAAGGTCCGATTGCAGGGATACGCATATTAATTGCAGTTCAGATTGGAATATGGCCTCTACTTGCATATTATTTTTACAGCTTGCCGGTTTATGGTTTTTTAGGCAACCTTCTTGTACTGCCTATTGTTGGTATATTAATATTTTTCTCGATTTTAAGTTTATTTGTAAGTTATATCAGCATGGGTATTGGAACCTTTATTATGGGTGTTTCATATTGGAGCGTGAGTTATATGCAGCAGATAACATTATTAATTGATGAATTGCCCTACAACACACTATATATACAAGCACCCAACATCTATTTTATAATAGCCTATTACATTGTTATAGCTTTGTGGATTATGGGTCTACCTAGTAAAAAAACAGGTGTATGTTTAGCAACACTTGTCTTATTGTCTGTATCTTTATATTTATTAGACCTTGAAACTATGGAGATACATTTTCTGGATGTGGGTCAAGGCGACAGTATAGTCATAAATTATCAAAACCGTACGATAATGATTGATGGTGGCGGAGATATAAAGAAAAAGGGAGATAATGTAGGAATGGAGGTTCTATTACCATTTCTCAGGCATCAAGGGATTGATAAAATTGATACAGTATTTATAACTCATAGTGATTTTGATCATATTTATGGTATAATTGAAATCGCAAATCATATACCAATAAGTGAAGTCATATTGCCTTTTGTTTATAAAGAAAAGGATGATCCATTAATCAATCAGTTGCTATCTTATCTAAATGATCAGCTTACACAAGTACACTATTTTAAAGCGGGAGATCAATTATCATATAAGAACATAAATATATCTTGCTTATGGCCTGAAAGCAAATATATGAGAGATAACAATAGGAATTCACTGGTACTTTATTTAGAACTAAAGGATTTAGATGTACTTTTATTGGGTGATGCCGGTATTTTAGAAGAAGGGGCCATTATGAAAGATTCGTCATTATTAAATAGAGAGGTGGAAGTGCTAAAAGTTGGTCACCATGGTTCATCCACCAGTTCGTCTGAGATTTTCTTGGAAAAAGTTAGTCCGACGCTCAGCGTTATATCCGTAGGCGAGAAAAATACATACGGTCATCCCAATGATGAAGTGGTAAAGAATCTAGAGCGGTTTTCCAAACATGTCTTAATGACTAAAGACCAAGGCGCCATTCGTCTTAGGTATAGAAAGGGTAAGGCAACCGTTCAAAGCATGATTAAGGAGTAGAGAAAGAAATGGAAGGTTTGAAACAACAAATTAAAGAACAAAAAATTAATAACATTATGTTATTTTTCGGCGAAGAGACGTTCATGCTGGACTACTATGTAAAAAAAATTGTTGAAGTAATAATAGGTGACGGAGAGAAAACAATGAATCATGATGTTTTTGATGATCGTAAAACTGTTTTTTCGAATATTGAAGACAGTATGGATACAATGCCCTTTTTTTCAGACGGTCGCGTCATCATACTTAAGAATCTAGGTTTGTTTGAAAAGTCAGGAACAAATTTAGCCATTCTTTTAGCAGAAAAATTGAATCAACTACAGTCTACAACATATGTTATTCTAATTGAACAAACGATAGATAAGCGCACCAAGCTTTATAAATCGATTCATAAAAATGGGTATATTTGTGAGTTTCCCTTATTGGGTGAAAGCGAACTGATTCGTTATATTGCCAAAACACTTAATCCATATGGGAAGAAGATTGAACAAAAAGAAGCTAGATATTTAATCTATTATGTAGGTAATCAATTAACTGTTTTGCATAATGAAATCAACAAACTAATCCATTATATCGGAGACAGTGAAGTGGTGACCCATGAAGCCATCGAAGCCATTTGTCAAAAAAGTGTTGAAAGCAAGATTTTCGAATTGGTGGATTGTATGGGTACAAAAAAAAGAGCCCGAGCATTAAAGCTCTACCATGATCTGTTATCGGCAAAAGAACCATCCAATAGGATTCTGTTCATGTTAACCAGACAGTTTAGAATGGTTTATAAATGTAAGTTATTGCTAGGAGAAGGTCTTGAAAGCAATGACATTGGTAAAAAGCTAAAAATCCAATCTTTTGTAGCAAGAAAATGTCTAGAACAGGGTAAAACATTTAGTCTTACTGCTTTAGAAGAAGCATTAAAAAAATGCTTAGAATGTGAAATCGATATAAAAACGGGTGTTTTTATGCCGGACTTAGCTGTTGAACAACTCATCATTCGATATAGCAGCATATAGAAAAGTCAGTACAACATAAGCTAAGCCAACAATAACCATGAAGTTTCTAAAGAAGAAAATACCAATGGTCGGTCAAAACCATACAGACTGTGGAAAAGTTTTCATGAAAACTATATAAAAAGCTATAAAAGAGTCCAGAACAAAGAGGTTGCGCCGTGCTTTACAAAGCAAATTGTTCCGGCAGGAAAGATCCCCTTGATAGTTAATGCGATGATTCAACCCATTAACAAAGCATAGACTTTCCTATTAGAATAAAAAAAGCACATCAGAAGATGTGCTTTTTTTTATGTGTGCCAGGCATGGAACTAATCTAGCTAGTGAAAGTCTAGCCACGGGTATTTACCGCCAAGTGTAGCGAACCATAAGTTGGTATCAGTAATGATATAGATGAAGGAAGTGGTGTAGCAAAATTCTTGAGCCTACAAACAGAAACTAGGTGGGTGAGGTTGTATATCAAACTAAAGCCCAAAAGGTAAATGTAAACCGAAGTTGTAAATCAAGAGGTTGTGGAATGAAAGATTAGTGTCTTAGCCTGGGAGACCCTACCCACATATCAAAAGATATGGTCGAAAAAGGTTTGGGGAGGGAGTCAGATGAAGTTATAGTAGGTGTAATAACTGAAGGACTGAAGTGGGAACGTAACCGAGGGATATTGTCTATATCTAGAGGAGTGATATGTATAAATTTTACAATAAACAGAGGAGTAACAGCAATGAAATTAATTGAAGTGATTACAACAAAAGAGAACTTAAAAAGAGCGTACTAGAAAGTTGTTGCTAATAAAGGTGCTAGTGGGATTGATGGTATAAGGGTAGAGGAACTAGGGGATTACATTAATTCTAATAAAGATGATATTGTGAATTCTATTAGAAATAGGACATATTTTCCAAAACCAGTACGAAGAGTATATATACCAAAAAGCAATATCACGTTCCTTAGTAGTAACAATAAAAAGGGTAGATCAAATGGTTGTTGGGTGGATAAATTACTTTAGAATTGGAATGATGAAAGGATTCATGGAAGAGTTTGGAGCATGGTTAAGACATAAAATAAGGGTGATTTTTATGAAACAATGGAAGATACCTAAGACAATCTATAGAAATTTGACCTAGCTAAATAGAAAATATAATAATGGGTTCAATAAAGTTGCAAACCCAAGACTTGGGTGCTACAAAAGAAGTGGGATGAATGTAATGAATTTTATACTAAATCCAAAGTTACTTGAAACAAAAATAAAGGACGGAGCATGTTTGCT
>NZ_JCBCDA010000021.1:0-20347 GCF_059865615.1 Petrocella sp.
CTGAAAAACACACCAGTTGACCTTTCAAAAGCTCAATAATTTAGGGACTGCTAATGCAGTCCCTTTGAAATAATTAAGAAATGTCAGGTTATAAATAGTGTTAAAGGGTCAAAACTAAGTTTCACTAAATTCGCCTACCATATGTAGATTACGTTGATACATTCATAACTACATATGGTAGGTGAAAGTTCAACTATATAGTTTTGACGCCTTAACCATATATTGTATGTGAAAATGTAAGGATATAGTTTTGACCACATAAGCAAATATAATATTTAAAAAAGCTTTCAAAAATACTTTTTTTTAGTTATAATATAGAAGATATCGTCGTCATTGAACTTGAGAATAGCTCAAGTAGAGATAAATGGAAGGGGAACAAATATGTTTAGTACAGATATAGGAATTGATCTTGGTACCGCAAATGTTCTGGTTTATATTAAAGGTAAAGGCGTGGTTTTAAGAGAACCATCTGTTGTTGCTTTTGATCGTGATACAAATAAAATCTTGGCTGTAGGAAATGAAGCTAGAACCATGCTTGGTAGAACGCCGGGCAACATAATAGCGGTTAAGCCACTTAGAGAAGGTGTAATCTCGGATTACACTGTAACAGAAAAAATGCTGAAGTATTTTATAAGTAAAGCGGTCGGACGAAAACTTAGAAAACCGCGTATAACAGTTTGTGTTCCAAGTGGTGTGACAGAAGTGGAAAAAAGAGCTGTTGAAGACGCAACCTATCAAGCGGGTGCTAGGAAAGTTGAAATCATAGAAGAACCTATAGCAGCAGCGATTGGAGCAGGCATTGATATTTCTAAAGCCTGTGGTAGCATGGTTGTGGATATTGGTGGGGGTACAGCAGATATTGCGGTTATTTCTCTTGGAGGAACGGTTGTCAGTATGTCTATCAAGATTGCCGGTGATGTTTTTGATGAAGCGATTGTTAGGTATATGCGGAAAAAACATAATTTATTAATTGGTGAACGTACAGCAGAAGAAATAAAGATTAAAATAGGAACCGCTTTCAAAAGACCGGAAATTATTCAAATGGATATTCGTGGTCGTAACCTAATTACCGGTTTACCAAAAACCATAACCGTTACATCGGATGAAACAGAAGAAGCATTAAGGGAAGCCGCAGGAAACATTGTGGAAGCGGTGCATAGTGTTCTTGAAAAAACACCACCTGAGCTTGCATCTGATATTGCCGAAAGAGGTATAGTGATGACCGGTGGCGGTAGTTTACTTCAAGGCCTTGACCAATTAATTGAGAGTAAGACCGGTATCAATGTTATTGTGGCGGAGGATGCCCTAACTTGTGTAGCAATTGGTACAGGCAAGTATGTAGAATATTTGGCTAGCCATAAAAGATAAATTATTCTAGCATATCCTCGTAAGGAGGCCCTAAATGAAGAAACTGAGTCTGGAAGAATTGATCAGTCGGGTGGATGAGATTCCTGTATTTTCTCAGACAGTGAACCGTATCATCCAGATAACGGAGGATCCTAAGTCAAGCGCAAAAGAACTTGAAAATGAAATCATGAAAGACCAAGGCTTAACAACAAAAATATTACGCTTGGCCAATTCATCTTATTATGGTGTGTCAAGAAATATTAAGTCTGTTTCTGAGGCAACAGTGTTGTTGGGTTTTCAGGCTATAAAAAGTATGGTTTTTGCATCAACTGTGGGTAAGGTAATGGAAAAAGAGTTGCCTGGATACGCACTTGAACGAGAAGCATTATGGCGTCAGTCTCAGATGTGTGCCATAACGGCAAGAGCCATTGCAAAAAAAGTCAAGTTTCCTAAGCCAGATCAGGCTTATACGGCTGGTTTACTTAGAGATATTGGGAAGGTCATCTTAGATACTTATATGAATGACCAGTTTGAACAGATCATTCAAGAAGTTGAGTTGCATAATAAATCATTTCTTGAAGTGGAAACGGAAGTTTTGGGCTATAATCATAGTGAAGTAGGTGCAAGGATTGCTGAAAAGTGGAATTTACCCCAAGACTTAATAGAATCTATAGCATGCCATCACAACCCGGAGAAAGCAATCGTTAATCCCAAGATGACGGCAATGATACATATTGCAGATGGTCTGATGATGATGATGGGCTATAACATAGGAATCGATGGGCTGAATTATAACTTCTCTGACGATGCCATGACATTACTTGGTATCGATGAATTGGTACTTACGGAGACTATGTCTGAAGTTGCGGATTTTATTGGTGATGAAGGTATGTTTTTTTAAACCTACAATATTGTAAAGGTAGCAGGAGAGAGGTCAACATGTCCTTAACCTATGCTATCTTTTTTTAATTCTCTAGGAAAGTCCCACTCTAGCATTCAGCTTTAAAATATAGCTGAATTTAGAGTAGGACTTTCTTTTCGAACCGTTCAGAAATATGAGCAGAGCCCATAACGAAGCGGAGCTTCTTTTCTTACCTGGAACATAACTTGTTGTATGGGTTTGTTTGTTATATAATAATATCAAGGTTAAGGCGTCAAAACTATATAGTTGAACTTTTACATAACATGCTATGTGAATTTAGTGAAACTTAGTTTTGACCCTTTAACTATATTAAGAATGACTACCAAAAAATCAAATCTACAGAAGGTTTATCTGAAAATGATCCAAGAAAGGGAGCGTTCAAATGGATATTAGATATGAAGTTGTAACCAATCTAACTAAAACAGAAGTAAGAAGTAAACTTGAAAAGTCACTTAAAGAAGAAGGTTTCGGTATTCTCTGGGAATTGAACATGAAAGACAAACTTCAGGAAAAAGGGCTGGAGTTTGACAGAGATTTTGTTGTATTAGAAGTGTGTAATCCAATAGCGGCAAAAAAAGTTTTGGATATTGATATAAGTGCCGGTTACTTTTTGCCATGTAAAATGGCCATTTATGAAGAAAAGGGAAACCAGGTACTGGGTTTGATACTGCCAACGACCTTAATTGCTTTGCAGGAAAATCCGGCTTTAAAATCACTTGCAGAGGAAGTTGAAGAAGCACTAATTCGTGCCATTAACAATGTGGTGAAATAAAGGAGGCCAACCTTATGTCCCATCAACTTAAGAATCTAGTTATCTACTCCAAGTTGGAGAAGGATTCAATTGTATGTAATTATTATAATCTAATAACTAAAAAAGACTATAATGAACGACAGAAATCGTACTTTAACTTGGTTAAAGACTTGGTGCAATATGGCAAAACGCTTATGGAGCATATCATGCTGCTGATGATAGAATCTGAAAATCACATTATTTCTAAACTGATTGATGAGAATTATCAATTAACCGAGTTTGATTATGCTTGTATTAAAAATGATTTGATGATTATCAATTGGTTGATTCACTATGATGTTGACCAAGCCATTCATGATATAGATAATCAACATGGTCTACTAACATTTCTATTGAGTAAAAATAGTCAGTATAGTCAGGTGAATTGTTATTTGGATTTTCTTAAGACTGTAAGAGACAAGCCTATTTTTCACCAACAGTGTGACGAGTTTGTGGCTATGATAAGAAGTCAAGGAACAGGAAGATTTTCAAGTCATGTGGCTTATTATTTGACGACGAACAATACAATTATGCCTATAGAAAAATATGAACCACTAAAATGGTCTTATATATATGATTACGACATCCAAAAAGAAAGGCTAAAGAACAATACAGAAGCGTTTGTGAAAAGTAAATTTTATCACCATGCTTTATTGGTGGGTGCAAGCGGTACCGGTAAGTCATCATCAATTAAGGCGATTGTGGATTTGTATAAAGATAGGCGGTTAAGATTGATTCAGCTCCATAAAGGTCAACTTAGCCAACTGCCGAGTTTGATTGAAGAGCTTAAGACCTCTAATTTAAAGTTTATCATTTTTATTGATGATTTATCTTTTGAGGTCAATGAAGATGAATATAAATTTCTAAAATCTTTTATAGAAGGTGGCGTTCTAAATGAAACAAACAATGTAGCTTTCTATGTAACATCAAATAGAAGGCATCTAATTAAAGAAGTAAGATCAGATCGTGAAGGTGATATACACTTACAAGACTTTATTCAAGAAATGACATCTCTATCAGATCGCTTTGGCCTGTATCTTACTTTCGAGTCATTAACTCAAAAGGCTTATTTGGAAATGGTTTTTAAGATGATTCAAGAAGAGAAGTTAGAGTATAACCGAAAGTGGGTCGAAGGAGAAGCGAAGAAATGGAGTATACGTCAGGGAGGTATGTCCGGCAGGGTGGCCAATCAGTTCGTAAAACAGTTACATATGATGGGTGAAGACCTATAATAAAGGAGGCTGAACATGGCAAAAGCAAAGCTTAGTTATGATCAAATTGCTGAAAAAATGGTACAAAAATATGAAGATGTTCATCATGGTAAAATGATGTCATCTCCTGCGCTTGTTCACAATAATAAAGTGTTTGCGTTTTATTATGGGGATAGTATGGTATTTAAGCTAGGTAAAAGTTACGACATTAGACAACACGGCGAGATCAAATATGAAGCTTTGAATCCTTTTAAGAACAAAGCCCCTATGTTGGCTTGGTTCGTTATAGGCTTTGATGAAGTCAACCATTGGGACAATCTGGCGGAAGCCGCATACAAAATTATGAAAGAAAGACTTACCGCTGACCTGAAAGTTTAAGCAATCCCTCACCGAAGGCTTGTGCTGTAAGATGATAATTGAAACCCAGTTGTATGGTCAAGCCTTCAATCATTCCGTTTTTATCTTTGGTATCAAGACCAATGAGCTCTCCGGCACCGATGTAAGCCTGGGACTTGGTTTTGTATCGATGGTATCCTGTAATCTCAGTCATAGAATCAATAGCTTCGGCAAAAACTAAGCCGTCTTGGCTGATGATTATAAGATGAATGAATGAAAGGCTTTTTACGGTCATTTCGATGACTAAGTAGTTGCCTTTTCTTTTTGCACTTTCATCATTTAACTTAATAAAACCGGACTTATATGCTTTAATCATAAAGAACTCCTTTTCAGCTGAGTCTGCTAAAGTAAAAACGAAGTAGCTTATTATATTTATCGGGTTAGTAGCCTATGGACTTTAACATATAAACCAATATTAGCTCATTACAAAACAGGAGGTATATTATGATAACAACAATTACCCTTAATCCGGCATTAGATAGAACGATTCATATTAATAGTATTAATTATGGTGAAGTAAACCGCGTTAGTGAGATTAGAGAAGATCTTGGAGGCAAAGGGATTAATGTAGGACGTATTTTATCCGGATTTACTTTACCAACGATGAACATGACCATACTCGGCCAATCGAATCAGCATGAAATTCTTGAGTATTTTAAAAAAGATCAAATGGCTGTTAACTTTATAGAGGTTCCAGGTCACACAAGAACCAATATAAAGATTGTTGAGAAAAACCTAAACAGAACGACAGACTTAAATGAATCAGGGCTGAGTGTTGACTTGAATAGTTATGAAGGATTCTTAGAGAAATTGGACGCCGTTGCTATGAAAAGTGAATATCTTGTTATGAGCGGAAGTCTGCCGGAAGGCCTAGCTCAAGATACATATAAACATATTGCAAATCGCTATGGTAAACAAGTCAAAATAGTAATGGATGCTGACGATGATGTACTAAGGGAAGGTTTGAAAGGTGAACCCTATCTTATTAAACCCAATATTCACGAACTTGAAAACGCATTAGGTCGTAAGCTGGAGAACGATGAAGAGATTATAAAAGCAGCCAGGGAAATCATAAGGATGTATAAAACGACATATGTACTTGTTTCTATGGGTTCAAAAGGCAGTCTTTTAGTGTCGGCAGAAGAAGCTTATCGCGGTGGTACCATAGATGTTGACATTATCAGTACGGTAGGTGCCGGTGATGCTATGTTAGCGGGGTTTATCTATGGCCTGTGTAGGAAGAAATCATTACATGATTGCTTGGCTATTGCTACAGCTTGTAGTGCTCTAACAATCTCAGTTGAAGGTTATCCGAGATTAGACTTGGATGATGTGTACGATAGGGCTAGACAGGTAACGGTTACAAAGTTGTAAAGCTTTACTTCCTAGCCTCTATAATGTTATATATTTGATCACCTTCAGGCTTGTTTCTCTTAAAATCACGGTAAAGTTCAATTTTTGTAAAACCGGCTTCTTTTAAAAGAAACTGAAGTTGTTCATAACGCACGGGGAAAAGGGGTATACAGTTTTTCTCGACTTCACCATTATGGATTAACTCGGTATAACACTCCATACATTGTTGCTCAAGACATTGGTGTCTTTTTAAGATAAGATCATCCACTTGAATAACAGGTAGTTCTAATATACCTTTGGAGAGGACAAGATCATAATTAACGACCTCACATTTAAAAATGCCCTTATCTTTAAGAACGCTAGACATTTCTTTGAAAAATTGTCGAACCGCCATTTCATTAGGTAAATGCGCAAGGGTATTATCAAAGCAAAGAATTTGGTCAAAGGCAGCAACTTCAAAATGTTGTTTGAGATCTAACATGTCAAGGGAATGGAAAGTAGGGCCATCATCATGTAGTCCTTTAGCGTGATCAATAATTTGTTTGTCTATGTCGATTCCGACAACTTCGTGACCTAGGTGGTATAGTGCGTGGCAAAGAGCACCGGTAGCACAACCGATATCGAGTATTTTCTGCGCTGGGTAAGAGCCTGTATTAACAAAATCAAGTTTATCTTGGTCTAAAGGAAACAATTGATCGTAAAAATGTATGATATTCTTGTAATAGGACATAGTAACCTCCTTATATACTTTCAAAAGGGTCGAATTGGTATCTTTTTTCATTATACCACAAATGTAAAAAAAGGATAAAGGATATAATTTGTTGATTGACGAATTATATGTTTGGCTGTATAATATCAATATATGAACAAGTATACATATGTCAAGATTATACAGGAGGCTATTATGAGTCATGAATATATTCTAGAAGGTTTAAATTGTCATAGTTGTGCTATGAAAATTGAAGATGAAGTAAGTAGACTTTCAGAAATTAATCAAGCACATCTTAATTTTGCAACTCAAACCATTACTATTGAGACTTTGGCTCTTGATCTTGATTTATTGCCGATTTTACAAAAAAAAGTGGATCAAATTGAAAGTGGTATAAAAGTTATAAAAAAGGATCCTATAACTAGGGGCCTTAATCAAGCATCAGTATCATGGAAGGATAGACATATATGGATAAGGCTTATCATAGGTTCATTGTTCTTTGCTGCCGGATTGTTTTTGGAACAAACATTAATAGTAGAGTTCTCCATCTACCTAATAGCTTATTTGACCATTGGCGGTGATGTACTTATCCTTGCCGGGCGAAATATTATGAAGGGTAAGGTTTTTGATGAGAATTTTCTAATGTCAGTAGCTACCCTTGGCGCCTTTGCAATTGCCGAGTTCCCTGAAGCTGTGACGGTTATGTTATTCTATCAGATTGGTGAACGGTTTCAAGATATGGCTGTTCACAGATCCAGAAAATCTATTGCAGATCTTATGGATATACGACCAGATGTTGCGTGGGTAAGTGATAAAGCAGAGCTCATTCAAGTCATGGCCGATACACTTATGGTGAATGATCGAATATGGGTTAAAGCAGGTGAAAGAGTTCCACTAGATGGTATTCTTGTTAAAGGTTCTGCTATGTTAGATACGTCTGCTTTAACGGGTGAGTCAGTGCCACGTAAAGTATCAGAAGGTGACACAGTATTATCCGGGTCGGTTAATACTAACGGGCTCATCGAAATTAGTGTCACGAAGATTTTTGGCGAATCAACAGTATCCAAAATTCTTAATTTAGTTGAAAACGCTACAAGTAAAAAAGCAGAAACAGAAAAATTCATTACTATATTTGCCAAATATTATACACCGATTGTCGTCTATTTAGCATTAGCATTGGCTTTTTTACCACCTCTAATTATGGAAGGTGAGGACTTTAGAACTTGGGTTCATAGAGCCTTGATTTTCTTGGTTGTGTCATGCCCATGTGCCTTAGTGATTTCAATCCCCTTAGGTTTTTTTGGTGGTGTTGGCGGGGCTTCTAAACATGGTATTTTGATCAAAGGTAGTAATTACCTAGAAGGGCTTAACCAAGTAACAACGGTAGTCTTTGATAAAACAGGAACACTTACAAAAGGTGTTTTCAAAGTGACACAGATAGCTCCGGTAAATACTACAGAAAACGAAGTGATCAAGTTAGGCGCCTATGCAGAATACTATTCAAACCATCCTATAGGTAAATCGATTATAAAAGCCTATGGTATGGCTGTGGATGCGGAGAAAATTAGTGACTTTGAAGAAATAGCAGGTAAAGGTATAAGCATAAATCTATCAGGAAATAAGATTCTTGCAGGTAACCATCAGCTAATGATAGATTACGGTATAGAAGTCGTATCTGCAGATCACTTAGGAACCTTGGTGCATATAGCAAAAGAAGGTATATACATGGGATATATCATCATATCAGATGAGATTAAAGCAGATAGTAAGAAGACGATTACAGATTTAAGAGCCAGAGGTATTAGCAGAATCGTAATGCTAACAGGCGATTTACCATCTGTAGCTTATAAAATAGGCTCTTTATTAGGAATGGATGAAGTCTATGCTGGCCTATTGCCCCATGAAAAAGTGGAAGTATTTGAAGATATCATTAAAGAACAGAAAAAAGGCAAGACATTATTTGTAGGTGATGGTATTAATGACGCACCTGTTCTTGCCAGAGCAGACATTGGTGTTGCTATGGGCGGTATTGGCTCAGATGCAGCTATAGAGGCAGCAGATATTGTGCTTATGACAGACGAACCCTATAAACTTGTGGATGGGATCGTTATTGCAAATAGAACAAAAGCCATTGTTTGGCAGAATATTGCTTTTGCTATGGGTGTCAAGTTGATTGTGTTGGTTTTAGGCGCAGGAGGACTAGCAAGTATGTGGGAAGCTGTATTTGCCGATGTAGGTGTTGCTCTTATTGCTATTATTAATGCAATGCGCATCATTAAGAACCCTATAGGATCATAAAAGCATGAATGGGTAAAAAAGTAGGCAAAGGGACCGTCGATAACGACGGTCCCTTTGCCTACTTCAGTAAGAAATCTTATGTTGGAATTGTTGAATCCTTAATTACTTGGAATGAGAATTTTGTTGCCTGGATAGATGAGATGTGGATTTTTTAACTGATTGAACTCAGATAATTCTTGCCAAGTGAAACCATAAGTTTTAGCAATTCTCCATAATACATCACCAGATTGAACGACATATACAGCGGGTACTTCAACAATTGGAGGTGTAACCACAGGTGGTACAATGACTGGTGGAACAACAACAGGTTCTTCAGTTTCAACTAAAGCGATGGTTCTAATTCTACCTTCAACCATAGGTGAAACGGTTCCAAGCTCTGCAATATAGTTTATTAAGGCTTGGTCCATTGCAACGAAATCTGTAATGGTTTCAGCTGTTACGAACATTGACATTTCATCACCGCCAGCAGCCAAAAAGTCATTTGTTGCCATAACATAATATTGATCAAGAACAAGAGGTTGTTCTTTAATCATGACATCGCTAACCCGTTCGCCTTCGGCTTGATTAGGGTCTATTGTATAAGTGAGTCCAGAGACGTGTGCTAATTTTCCGGCAGGCTCGGGATAAGCAGAAGAAGCAATCTCTAAAGCTTTCATAATATCATGACCTAACATTTTCTTTGTAACAACTACATTTCCAAAGGGTAGGACTGTAATAATATCACCTTTTGTAATATCACCTTCTTCAATAGAAGTTCTGATACCACCACCGTTTGTAAATGCGAAATCAGCACCAGTAGCCCAAACCATAGAATCTGTAATTAAATTACCTAAGTTTGTTTCATGTACACGTACCATTTCACGAGCGCCATCTAAATGAACAGTAGTATTACCTACAACTTCAGATAAGAGTGTGCCTTGTGTTTCGTAGATTTCATTTATCAAAGCTAAAACTGTTGGGTCTGGCTCGTAGTTAACAAGCGCGTCCTCTTTCTTAATTAGACTTGCAGTTAATGATTTATCACCGGCAGCACTAATTGTGATTTCCACAACACCAAGATTTTTGTTATAATCTTGGGCCATTGCAATTAAAGTATTGTTAACCATCAGACCATTTTCGTAAGTTTCATGGCTGTGACCATCAATAATTAAGTCAATGCCGTCGACACCTTCTGCAACACCTTTACTTGTTTCGTTATTAAGACTACTGTCATCATTGCCCAAATGAGACAAAGCGATTAAAACATCGACTTGAGGACCTAATTCGTCCACCATTTTTTGCGCTGATAGGATAGGATTAATGAAATCGAGGCCTTCGGTACCTGCAGGATGACTTTTATATAATGTTTCCGGCGTTGTAAGACCAAAAACGCCTATTTTATAATCACCAATTTCATAAATCTTATAGGGCTGTAAAAAATAATCACCAGTATCTTTAACGATTACATTAGCAGCAATCATAGGGAAACTAGCCAGTTCGTTTAGTTCAAGCAATCTTTCTTTTCCATAATTAAAGTCATGATTACCAGGAACAAATAGATCATAGCCAATTGCATTCATTAATTTAACGTAGCTTTCCCCACGATCTAGTGTTGCCACTGGCATACCATGTAAAGCATCACCAGAATCAAATAAAAGTACATTATCGTGTTCATCGCGATAGCTATTTGCGATAGCGGCAATTAGATCTAAGCCCATGCCATCAAATCTGTCTTCCTTAACGCGGCCGTGCATGTCATTCGTATGCAAAATGTAAATAACATTATCTTCTGCATGTGCATCTGCGAAGATAGTTACTGACCCAAAACTCGAAAAAATAAGAGTTAATGCCATCAGTACCGTTAAAAACTTTTGACTTCTTTTTTCAAACCTCATAAGTTTGGTACCTCCTTTTAATAAATGATTAGACACGTTATTATGTCGTTACATATAATTCTAGCACTTTGGTTTTGAATTGTAAATTGATTATGAACAAATTATGAAAAAAATTTGATTAAAATAAAGTTTGAAGTAGACATACAATAAGCATGTTATTCTGTGTGGTGTAAAATACCATGATTATAGCCATTATGATAAGTACTTCCAATCTTAAGAACATGTTTTGGTAAGTTGGCATTTTGGCTAATATTAATAACTGGATCATGATTGGACCAAATAGAAAGATGTCTTTTTTTGTGTCCCACCAAAGCTTGATAGAGCCTATGATTTGCTTCTATATAAATAGATGTCTTCATATCCTTTACATATTCAAGTATGTAGTTTACAAGACGTTTTTCTTCAATAAGTTGACTAAGTGCAGGATGAAAAGGTCCGGCTACAACATCCTGTCCTAATTGAATCTCCTGTGTTGTTTGCAAACCAATGCGTAGAACTTTGATACCCGCGGCTTCAAATTGTGGAAGGATATTAAGACATAGATCAATGGTTGTTTTCAAGTCCCAAGGGGTATAGAGGCCCTCTTGATATATAGTCGCTAGTTCAGTATCTTTTATAACCAATGTGGGATAGATGCGCACCATGTCAGGTTCTAATCCGATAATTTGATCAGCTGTATAGCGAGATAATGCCACCGTATCTTTCGGCAAACCAAGCATCATCTGAAGACCTAATTCAAATGGGTAAGAACGAATCAGTTTGCAGGCGTTAATGACATCTTCAGCAGTGTGACCGCGTTTTGAAGCTTGAAGAACATCATTAGACATGGATTGGACACCAAGTTCAATACCAATAACTGGATAATGACGTAACAAGTCCAATATTTCTTTAGTGATCATATCCGGTCTTGTGGATAATCTTATGCCATTAAGGTCGTACTTGTGAATATATTCTGTCGCCAGTTCCAGATATGATTTTTGTTCTTCTATAGGAATACCTGTAAAACTACCGCCGAAGAAAGCAATCTCAATGTTATGAACACCCTTTGCTGTAGATAGATACATTTCAATCCCCTTTCGGATTTGATGTTTATTAAAACTGGTTTTATAACCGGATATCTTTTTCTGATTACAGAAGATGCAATCATGAGGACAGCCATGATGAGGCACAAAGATAGGGATGTTCATATGTTTTTTCATAAATGATCTCCTTCATATACAAGAATAGAACCGATATCTTGAAGTGGCATACCATCAACTTGAAAGATGGTGCAGCCTTGTTTCCTGATGAAAGTTTCAATGTTTTGGTGATCTGGATGTGTGGTCAAATCACCGTTAAAATATAGGGTGCTATGGATTTGACCGGCGGTGCCGCCTATAAAACCATAAGCATGATGCTCTAGTCTGACAAAAGCCGATTGTATTTTCAACAGCTTTAAGGTAGTCGTTTTGCAAGCATTTATAATACCTTCATCGGCGGTAATGAGTGCTTGATCTGCTATAGGGAGAGCGGCGCATCTGACATAGCCTTGTTTGATATTAATCCATTTTCTAGAGCTGGCATCAATATGTTTTTTCAGTTTACTAGCGGTGATGGATGTTGGATGAAGAAAATATTTAGAGAAGGACAAGGCATTCAAGTGAGCGGATTTAGGATACACAGCTTCTAAATCTTCTTCAATGACACGTACATCAATCCCTAATGTACTTAATCGTTTATAGAGCACATCTGAGATTGAGCGGGATAAGAAGATAATCTGATCTACAATATGAACGTGTAAGTCTACGTGATTCTCCACACCTGGATATAAATGACTGGTCTTTGGGATTGTTATCACTTCACCTAATGCTTGAAGTTGTTTTATTAAGGAAGGATAGGCGTTGTCGGCAATAAAAATTAAACGCAAGTAACTCACCTCTTTTGTCAAATTTGGATATATGAACCACTCAAGAAGACCTACTATGATTATAATGTGAAAACGATACTAATATCAATAGCGTATTATGAACTTAATGTCCTATAAGTATTTAGACTTATGGAGCTTGTCATGAGGAGTCAAACATGGTAAACTAATCATATATAAGTGATACTAACAAATGTTTAGGAGGCACTATGACAGAACGAGAACGAGAAGTGTTTGATTTAATTGAAAAAGACCCCATGATTTCTCAAGCTGAACTGGCAGCAATGCTTGGCATTACCCGTGCATCAGTTGGAGTTCATATCAGTAATTTGATGAAAAAAGGCTTCATTAAAGGCAAAGGTTATATCACCAATACCGAACATCCTATTACGGTCATAGGTGGTGCCAATGTTGATTATCAAGGCAAAGCAAATCATGCTATAATCATGGCAGATTCTAACCCGGGGAAAATCAACCACGCTCTAGGCGGTGTGGGTAGAAATATTGCTGAAAATCTGTCCATGTTAGAAGTTCCTGTAAGGTTAATAACAGCTATGGGTGGAGATGCTGAAGCTTCAATGGTACGTGAGAACGCCGTTTTACGAGGTATTGACATAGAAGACAGTCTTTTACTTGCAAATGAACGCACATCGACATATCTCTATATTTTGGATCATCAGGGAGATATGGTCACGGCTGTATCTGATATGTCCATAACAAGTAGGCTGAATGAGGACTTTTTGAAGACGAAGCTGATGAAAGTTGATAAAAGTGCATATACTGTAATCGATGCCAATCTTCCAGAGGCGAGCATTCATTTTTTAGTACGGCATTTACAGAACACGAAGCTCATTTTTGATACTGTATCAACGACCAAGGCCCTCAGAGGCAAAGGGGTATTGGAGGGTTTCTATGGCATTAAACCTAATCTTATTGAAGCGGAAGTTTTACTGGATAGAAAGATTTTCACCAATAAGGACATCGAGTCGGCAGGGCAAGCCTTTCTTGATATGGGTATAAAAAAGGTATTTATTACTTTAGGTAAAAAAGGCGTGTATTTTACAGATAGAGAACATAGCTTTTTTAGAAACTCAAAAGTATCAAAGGTTGTAAATGTGACAGGTGCCGGAGATGCATTTACAGCGGCTATGGTATATGGTTTGCAACATCAGCTCAAGGGCATAGAGTTTGTAGATTTTTGTTTGGGTGCATCTGGAATAACAGTTATGAGCAAAGATACCATTGCAAGAAACCTATGTGTTGATAACATTAAACAAATGATAAAGGAGACTTAAGAGATGAATAGATATTTGGAAATAAGTAAAGAAATTGAAGAGGCCCTTGAAATGAATAAACCAGTTGTAGCTCTTGAATCTACAATTATTTCACATGGTATGCCCTATCCGCAAAATGTGGAAACGGCATTGAAAGTTGAGGAGATTGTCAGAGAAAATGGAGCTGTACCGGCAACCATAGCCATTATTGATGGCAAACTCAAGGTAGGTTTATCCAAAGATGAAATAGAATATCTGGGTAAAAAAGGACTCGAGGTTATTAAATGTAGTCGCCGGGATTTACCGGTTGTTGTTGCAAAAAAACAAGACGGTGCAACGACGGTTGCGACAACCATGGTTATCGCAGAAATGGCGGGTATTAAAGTGTTTGCAACAGGTGGTATAGGTGGTGTCCATAGAGGCGCAAGTGAAACTTTTGATATATCAGCAGATCTAATGGAGTTGGCTCAAACAAATGTTGCGGTAGTTTGTGCAGGTATCAAGTCTATTCTGGATATAGGGCTCACCTTGGAATACTTAGAGACTCAAGGTGTTACGGTTATAGGATACGAGACAGAACATCTACCGGCCTTTTATTTGCGAGATAGTGGGTTTAATGTTGATGTTCGAGTGGATTCACCGGAAGAAGTTGCGGCTATGATGGAGGCAAAATGGTCCATGAAGCTTTGTGGTGGTTTTGTAATTGGTAATCCGGTCCCTGAGGCTTATGAAGAAGACAAAGAACAAATAACATCAGCAATAGAACAAGCTCTAGATGAATTAAATAAGCAAGGTATTAAGGGAAAAGATTCAACACCGTTTCTGTTAGCGAAAGTCAAGGAATTAACCCATGGTGAGAGTCTCGAAACAAACATCCAGTTGGTTTACAACAATGCAAGAGTGGCTTCGGGAATTGCTAAGGCCTTTACCAAAGCTTTATAAAATAGAGAAGGGTACTGTTTTATACATGTGAAACGAAGACTTATACTTCTTTTTCTGATCACTTCAAAAACGATTAAAACATACATGAGATAAAAGATATAGAAAAGCCATGAACCATATGTCTCACTACAAATATAGAGACGAATGAGATATAATATGGGTCAAGAAATCGTGTATGTTACTCAATCGTATGACTATTATAAACGAAATGTAACATATATGTGATAGTATGAAGTCGATAAGATCAAGGAATCGGGAGGTTCACATGAAAAAATGGATAAGCATTGGGTTACTTGGAATGTTGCTACTTGCATCATCATGTAATAAAAATGATGTTGATATAGATGAAGAAGTGCCGGAACAATCAATCATAGAAGAAGAATCAGAGGCGCAAAATCCTCTTGACTTAGAAGTAGATCATTCAGAAAGCGAACAAGATTCTGAAGACGAGGATTTGACTCAGGCGCAGTTGATGCGCGATCGGTTTGTAGCATTTTTATTTACCGGTCCGGATATCATAGAGGTTAAGACTTATATTGATGAAAACATCCGAAATGCTCAGATATCTTTAGCAGACGACATGTTAGCAGAACTGATTGTTAGAGGAGAAGTGGGTCTAGTCCAGCAGATGGAATTGCTTTTTGAAGAGGATATGATGGGTATTCATGCTTATTTATTTGATATATATGAGAAAAATACGGATCGTTTTACCAATGGTTATGTCTTCTTAGGAAATGAGAAAAATATATTATTAGCTCTAATGGATAATGCGTCCTATAAGCGTAGTTTGCAAATACTATTTGACCAAGGCTATGGACTCTATAGTGCAGAAGGGAATTTTTATCCGACAGTGGACTATTTATTCTATCTAGAAAAATATGGCATATATCTTGGCGAGATGACCAAGTCCTACTTGAGCATCTTGTCGGAATTTGTAATTGAGCCTACAACAATTGAAGAGTATTTGGCGATATCGCCGGAAGCATTAAAAGAAAGAGCCTACCGTTCAGAAAAATTTTTAAAGGATTATCCAAGCGCCCCAATTGAATATAAAAGGAATATCAGTCAGAATCTGACCATTTGTTTATGGAAGCTATCTAGCCCCAACATATTTGATGGTATGTTGGATGAAGATTTTACAGTCTCAGCGCCCACCCAACACGCTTATGATGATATTCTAAAAGAGAGAAAGACACCGGTAGTTACATTCACCGTACAATCCGTCACAGATTGGATTAATACCCAAGAAGGTGGGGTCCTCGGTAGCTATGAAGATATGGATCGTCTTTATAACCGGACCAATGAGATTTTTAATGCATCACAGGAAATGATGCAAAGTTTATACCCTGTCGATTAGGACGAAAAATAATCACCATGTCCGGCAAGTTATACAATGCCTTGGACAGGTGATTATTATATTTTATTTAAGACACTTTACTACAATTATTACTTTATAGTTTATTAGCAAGTTGTGTACCATAGTCACGGCATAGTTTGAGTGCATTTTCATCCGGTTTCCAAAGAACACCAAGGCCGTCTTCAAGAACATCAAAGCCACAATCTTCAAGGGCCTTTTTCATGAGTTTGGGAGATTCACCACTCCAACCATAGCTGCCAAAGCCAGCGGCTTTTTTATTTTTAAAGTTCAAACCTTTTATCATTTCAAGGGTTGAAGCCATTGCAGATAATATACCTTTATTGATTGTAGAAGAACCTGCCACGACAAGTTTAGCCTTAAAGACTTCAGAAATCACATCATTTTTATCGGCTGTACCCACATTATAAAGCTTAATATTGAGTGTCGGATCTACGGACTTAATGCCTTCGGTAATGGCTTCAGCCATTTTTTTAGTCGCGTCCCACATGGTATCGTAGATGACCGTTACTTGATGTTCTTGGTAATTGTCAGCCCATACTAGATACTTCTCGACAATTTGTGAGGGATTTTCTCTCCAGATAACACCATGAGCTGGACAAATCATATCTACAGGTACATTAAAGCCTAGAACCTCGTGAATTTTTTTCGTGACCAAAGGGCTAAAAGGTGTTAATATGTTTGCATAATATTTAAGAGCTTCTTGATAGAGTTCAGCTTGATCTACTAGATCGTTATACATAAACTCGGAAGCGTAGTGCTGTCCGAAGGCATCATTACTAAAGAGAATTTCATCCTTGGTATAATACTCAAACATATTATCTGGCCAGTGAAGCATAGGTGCTTCGATAAATATAAGCTTTCCTTCTCCAAGATCTAAAGTATCACCGGTGTTTACTTGGATAAAGTTCCAGTCCTGATGGTAGTGACCCTTAAGAGACTTAATTCCGTTGGCTGTACAGTAGATGGGCGTGCCTGGGATTTCCTTCATAAGTTCAGGAAGACCACCACTATGGTCAACCTCGGCATGATTGGCTATAATATAGTCAATCTTTTTCAGGTCAATAACCTTTTTGAGATTCGTAATAAATTCCTCATCAAAAGGTTGCCACACGGTATCAATCAGTGCAGTTTTTTCATCTTTAATCAAATAGGAATTATAAGAAGAACCTCTGTGAGTTGAGTACTCTTCACCGTGGAATTTCTTTAATTCCCAATCTATCTTTCCTACCCATGTAATGCGATCATTAATTTTGAACATTTTTATGCTCCTTTCTATACAAATCTTTTAAATAAGACATTGTTTTCTGTATGTACGTGCATGTACATATCTGCCACCAAAGCTTTTAGTTTTTCGTAAACCATGTGATACGTGCTGCATGCATCTTTAGGTAATTTGAAATGCTTGGTTAAGTCTGTGAGTTCATGAAGGGCGTCGCCCGCTTCATCATGTTCTGCTTCAAGTTCTTCAATGAGTTCTTTGCAATTAAGGTCATTTGCTATGAGTCTAGGGAAAAGTTGAACTTCCTCTTTGACGAGGTGTCCTTCTAATTCGGTCTTTAATTTGCCAAACAATTTGTGAATCTCAAATAATTCCGGGTGACGTTCGCCGTGGACCATCAAGACCTTAAACATTAAATCAGAAACAATGGGTAGCTCAGCCTTAAGATAAGTATGATGCTCTTGAATGACTCTGTCAATGAGCTGACTGGTGGAGAAATCTGAAAGCTTCATATGAGATGTATTAACAGTGTAATCCGACGCGACCTCTATAGCTTTCTCTGCATCGAGGATTAAGGCATCCATATCAGGTGCATCTCTTTCAATAGCTTCTTTAACAGTTCGGTCACCACCACAACAGAAATCCACGCCGTGGTCCATGTATACTTTTACAAGTTCAGGGTGAAGGGTTACGCTTTCACCGATGGTCTGCTCAATGTCTAGTTTTTGCATTTTAATCTTCCTCCTTAGTATCTACCTAATATTGTTTTCTCTTGTCTTTATAGTAGCATTCAAAAAGAGGATGGAATGTGATATACATCACAAAATAGAAGAATAAAAGAAGAATATATAGAAGAAACAGACGTGAAAACTAATATATCCAATACCTATACTGTTTTTTCACCTTTGAATGGATCAGTACGGTTATTGCTTTTTGAGGACATAGATTCACACATCGATAACATAAAGTACACGCACCGGATTGAGTGAGTTGATTGTTTGCCGATCTCCTCGTATTCAAATCTACCTAATGTATCCTATAGTATTAATATATGGTTAAGGCGTCAAAACTATATAGTTGAACTTTCACCTACCATATGTAGTTATGAATGTATCAACGTAATCTACATATGGTAGGCGAATTTAGTGAAACTTAGTTTTGACCCTTTAACCATATATAAATCATTTCATTCACAGATGCATTATGAGTTTTGCAGGGTATAATTTTCGACTACATTTATTATACCAATAAAAAACACTCAATTCTAGTTTTAGAATTGAGTGTTTTGATAAAGCGCGAAACGAGATTCGAACATTCCTCGTAACCTACAAAGCCTATAGAAAGGGGACTGCCAGCACGTCTTTTTCTTATGGACTCAAGAGGGGACTCAATAGATGACTCAGAAAAATATAAAACACACACTAATATTGCCTTGTAGATATGCAATTAGAATGTTAGACTTATATTGAGGCGAGATATTAGAACTAAATAATTAAAATTAATTTTTTTCATGAGATAATTGAAAATTTTAATGCAGGGAGGGGTCTATATGTATATAGCTCATAAAAGAGAAGACGATAGCCAACAATTATTATTGCAACACTTATTGAGTACGGCAAACTATGCTTCAAGTTTTGCAAAAAGCTTTAACAATGAAGAATATGCATATATCATTGGCCTATTACATGATTTAGGCAAATATTCTGAGGCATTCCAAAATAGAATTTTAAATAATGGTAGTAAATGTGACCACTCAACAGCTGGTGCAATAATTATGTATGAGATGAAGCCCTTTGGTATCATCTGTTCATATTGCATTGCAGGTCATCATAGTGGGCTACAAAATTATGGTAGTAGAATTGATGAGTTACATGAAGGTACATTAATGTCTAGAATGAAATCTAAAAATCATATCCCAGACTATTCAAACTATGAATCAGAAATAAATATTAGTAACTATAAAATGCTAGTAATACCGAATATTAAACCTCTTGGAAAAGGGGGCTATTCGTTATCTTTTCTTATAAGAATGCTTTATTCAGCATTGGTTGATGCAGACTTTTTGGATACTGAAAAATTCATGAATGATGATAAAGTGGACAGGTCAGTCATTTATGATTTTATAGGCTATCAAAAGAAACTTATCAGTGAAATTGATAGGTTTAATTGTGATGGCATGATCAACACTAAACGCCGTGAAATATTGAGTAATTGTATTAAAAAATCAGAGTTAGATAAAGGATTATTTTCACTTACAGTGCCAACCGGTGGTGGTAAGACTTTGTCCTCTATGGCATTTGCAATCCAACATTTGATAAAACATAAAATGGATCGAATCATATATGTGATACCCTATACATCAATTATAGAACAGAATGCCAAAGTCTTTAAAAATATATTTGGTGAAAGTGCTGTGTTAGAACATCATTCCAATTTTGACTTTGAGCATACCGAGAACAGTAAAGACAATTTGGACAACAAATTGTATCTAGCCACCGAAAATTGGGACGCTCCGATTATTGTGACGACAAATGTACAGTTTTTTGAATCACTTTATGGAAACAGATCCTCGAAATGTAGGAAACTGCATAATATAGCTAATAGCGTTATAATTTTTGATGAAGTACAGATGCTTCCGGAAGAATACCTAACACCATGTATCATGGGTATTGCTGAATTGGTAGCTAATTGCAATTCTACGGCTGTATTGTGCAGTGCAACTCAGCCAACG
>NZ_JCBCDA010000059.1:0-42069 GCF_059865615.1 Petrocella sp.
AATCCACATACGGCGCTGCTCAGACTTATTCCGGATGCCCAGATGTTAGCAAATAAAGAAAAACAACTGAAGGATAAACTTCATGCCTTTGGAAGTAGTTTAACCCATGAAGATAAGTTGGCCCTAATAGAAGAGACCCAATCTCTTAAAAAACATCAAGCAGAACCGAATTCAAGAGAAGATTTAGAAAAAATACCATTATTAGATTTATCGGACATAAAAAAAGAAGCGTCTCCTATAGAATACGAAGTTATAAAAGAAGAAAATCATGAATGGATTCTTCATAAGACCTTTACCAATAACATTGTATATATGCGCTTATTGTTTGATTTTTCACCTCTGACTTTTGAAGAGTTGCCCTATGTCAGCTTGCTTACAAAGCTTTTGATGCGTATGGATACACAGCAACATAGCTATTCAGATTTATCAGATGAGATTAACATTCATACAGGTGGTATAAACGCAGACACCAATGTATACGGTATGAACAATGAACCGGATACATGTCAGACTAAGTTTGAAATGAAGTTCAAATGCTTAAGCGAAAAAATGGAGGAAACCCTTGCCTTGGTCAAAGAGCTACTGACAGAGTCCGTCTTTACAGATTTGAATCGTTTGAAGGACTTGATCTTAGAAAACAAGTCCAGACTGAGTACATCCTTAACCAGTGGTGGGCATACTGTTAGCATTAATCGCTGTTCAAGCTACTTTAACATCAGTGCATTTTACAAAGAAGCTCTAGATGGCATTACTTATTATGAGTTTCTAAAGAAGCTTGTGTCTGAAAATCAGTATGAGGAAGTAGCAACAAAGTTAAAAGCGGTTCTTAATAAGATCACCCGTAGAGAAAATCTACATATTCTAGTGAATACTGAAGAAAAACTTGTAGCACCTGTTAAAGAAAAGCTTCAAGAACTAATCAGAGAATTTCCCCAAAAAGCCATAACATACGAAGCTACATTACCAATCACTTTTGAAGTGTTGAATGAAGGTTTTAAAACAGCCAGCAAGGTTCAATACTGTGCATTAGCCGGTGATTATGTAAAAGAAGGTTATCTATACAATGGTCATATGAAGGTATTACAAACGATTATGAGCTTGGATTATATGTGGAAAGAAGTCAGAGTAAAAGGTGGGGCTTATGGTGGATTTGCCGGTTTTAGAAGAAACGGCTTGTTTTTCCTAGGTTCTTATAGAGATCCTAACCTAAATAAGACTTACGCAATATATAGGGCCTTGTCAGACTATATAAAAAATCTGAATCTAGATGAAAGAGAACTTGTAAAATACATTATCGGCACCATGAGCAATGTGGATGTACCATTAACACCACAAATGAAGGGTGAAAGGGCTTTGGGATTGTATTTGGCAAATGTTTCTGTAGAAGATGAGCAAAAAGAACGGGATGAAATACTGACAACAACCCAAGAAGATCTAAGGGCCCTCGGTCAATTGATTGAAAAAATCATCCGACAAGATTACTACTGCGTCATTGGAAACGAAAATACAATTGAAGAAGAAAAAGATATGTTTGTTACAGTTAAGACCTTGAACTAATATTGTGGCAGTAGAAAGAGAGTAAATATGAGACCAACGAATAAGTTATATACAGCTTCTAATACAGAGGTCAAAGAGCGGTATGAGATATCAAAAAAGGCTATAGCAAATTGTCTCATAGAGATTGGAAGCCAACAAAACAAGAATAACTACCATCGATATTTTAAGAAGGTGGGCAGTTTTATGATGGCGATGATGGCTCACAACGAAGCCATCAAAATGCCTACATATTACGAAGATAAGGACTTTGATACGCTGCTACAAATCAATCATGACCTTTATGCAGATATTAACAGCGATCACTATGCCACCAGCTTTGTTAACCCTACTTATGCCTGCACTGTTTTCGGCTTAGAGATGGGAAGGTTCTTGTCAGGTTTTAACTTTATAATCCGTCAATTTGTAGGATTTGCTTATGAAGACCGACGTTATGATATGATGGTTTACAATGAACTCTTCTTAAGTCTATATGAGCGTATTTTGCTAAAAAAGGAGAGAGAAGTTGAAACATTGAGTTTGATGATGAGAGATCATTTGCTTAACCATGCAAGTGTTCTAGAAGAGCATCATTGGATAAGACTTGTATCACCGGAATTTGACACTTATGCTCACATCATAAGGGATTACAACCATGAAGACTTAAGGTATCTTTTTAGATATGGTATGTATGTAGGGATCAATGAAATCGAGAGCGCTAAGCAGATCCTTAGTATGGAGGAAGAAAAAATAGACTTAATCGCAAATACTTTTTCAGAAGCCTTCATGCGTGGGTATCAAAGGGAGAGAAAAATATTTGATCACAAGAAAAGCATACTTCTCACCTATCATCTAGGGTTTGAAAGAATAATAAAAAAAGCCAGCGAAAACTTTAAAAAGCTAGGGCTAAAACCAATCGTACAGTATGAGCTAAAGGGCGCACAGAGACCGAGGCTATGTAATACTAAACCCAATGAACAAATGGAATACGATCATCGATTCAGTAATGCCATATACATGGATGGGGTTTACTTAGACGCTATTTATAAGATCAAAAAAGACATCTTTGAGAAATACAAAGAAGAAGCTCGGGTTTATGCTGGCTTGGCTTTGATGGAAGTTTTTGGCAATTTGCCTTTTGAACCGAAGAACCATGAAGCCAACATGACCTATGATAAAAAAATGACGGAGCTCGTAAGTAAGCATACAGTAGCGGTAAAAAACCTTCAGGGTAAGTATTTGCCGGGTTCTTCCTATAGTTTTACCATTAATGATTATCCCTTACCAAGTATTGGTAAGGATTACAAGGCTATTTTTGAGGCAACCATAAAAGTCAATACTTTAGATCCAAAAATGTATGAAGATATCCAACAGGCAATCATTGATGCCTTAGATCAGACAGAGTATGTGGTGGTTAAAGGGGCAGGTCAGAACAGGACCGATATGAAAGTTCAGTTAATGCCCTTAGCAGATCCTAAAACACAGACCAAATTTGATAATTGCACAGCAGATGTGAATGTACCCGTAGGAGAAGTCTATACAACACCGGTCCTGTCAGGCACAGAAGGTTTGCTCCATGTAAAAGACATATATCTAACGGGATTAAGGTACAAAGATCTAAAATTGTGGTTTAAAGAGGGCATGGTGGTCAAGTATGCCTGTAAGAACTTTGAAACAAAAGAGGAAAACCTTAAATACATAGAAGAGACCCTTCTATATCCTCATACCACATTACCACTTGGGGAATTTGCCATTGGGACCAATACGGTCGCTTATATGATGGCTAAGAAATATAATATACACGCCTTATTGCCCATTCTTATCGGTGAAAAAACCGGCCCACACTTTGCTATAGGCGATACTTGTTTTGTATGGGGGGAAGATCAACAAGTCTACAACCCAGATGGAAAAGAGATGATCGCCAGGGAAAATGAAAAAACTAAGCTTAGAAATACAAAAGCAGAGGAGGCCTATACTTATCGCCATACGGATATTACCATACCCTATGATGAGTTGGATACCATCATTGGATATACGAATGAAGGTATCGCTTATCCTATCATCCAAGGTGGTCGTTTTGTGCTAAAAGGCACAGAAGCCCTAAATCAACCCTTCGATGATAAAGATCATGTGTAAGAAAGAATGCAACAAGAAGAGCGGTTTTTGTAGGAGGAACTATGACTTGGAAAACAATGAGCAAATCGGAGAAAATTGACCATGTTTGGGCATATTATAAAGTGCATATTTTATTGAGCATAGCGGTGATTCTAATACTAGGTTCACTTGTGAACAACTACTGGTTAAATCCGGCGCCGGACATCGTCATGGACATCACCATAAGGACAAAAAGTCATGATGTGGTCTATGCTAGACAACTAGAAGATACCTTGAACCATCAGATTATGAACACAGCAGAGAATGAAGCCTTAATGATAGAGTTCCTAGAGATTAACCCTGAGATCAATCCAACGACAACCATGACCAGTGAAGCAAGATTCATGGGAAAATCATCGGTCAAAGCTTTAGACATTCTTGTAGTCGATGAAGAGAATAAGGAGTATCTTGTAGAAAACAAGTTTTTTATATCTTTAGAAGAGATGAGAGATGTGTCAGAGGGTGCTGACCTAGTTGAGCGTTTAGAGGTATTAGGTGCTAAAGGTATAGATGGAAAATTCATAGTGTCATTGGATTATTTCCCCAGGTTACGTCCATTAATACAAGAGGAAGATGAAAGTTATTATGTTGGTATATACGCCTTAAGCGGTCGAAAGAAAGAGATTATTGCTGTTTTAAATTATTTATTAGAAAAGTAAGAATCACATAGAAGCAGTGACTGAAGATGAAGATTTGAGGTTGCTGTTTTTTTGTTTCATATGGAGTGTACTCATGTAGAAAATGCATAGATAGTTATAGCTTAAATTATATTTACTGACATGTTGACTATGAATATAAGCAAAATAGCTATTGTCATTAAATATGTAGTGGTTATTGTACAACGAGAAGAATTAACTGGAAATAAAGTTGTTGACAATGTATAACCATAGTAGTAATATACTAACATACTAATAAATTAGTATGTTACATGATGCGGATTATACATGGAATGTAAAAGGAGGATTTTAAAAATGGCATTAGGAGGAACTGGAATGAAAATGAAAAAATTTATTATTATGCTGGTTGTGGTATCATTATTAGTATCATTGTTTGTTGGGTGTTCATCTGGTAAGGCGACTATGGAACCATCTGAATCAGTAAGTACAGAGACAGAAGTTGAAACCGATGAGGCTATGGACGACACAGTTTTTAGCTTCAAATTTGGACATGCGGCTGACGAGAATAATACTTGGCATAAAGGCGCTATGAAATTTGCTGAAGAAGTTGAAGCGCAATCCAACGGAAGAATAAAAATTGAAGTATATGCTAACGAACAATTAGGTAATGAAATTGATAACGTTACGGCTATTCAAGCGGGCACAGCAGATATGGTATTGTCTGGCGAGTCACTTCAAAACTGGGCAGATCTTGTAGGGGTTATGTCAACACCATATCTTATTAAAGATTCAGAGCATATGAATGCTGTAATAAATGGAGAGCCGGGAAGAATACTAGAGGAGGCAATTTTAAATCAGGCTGGATTAAAAGTACTAACTTATTTTGAAAGAGGCCCGAGAATGCTTACATCAAATAAGCCTATAAATGACATTAACGACTTACAAGGCTTGAATTTAAGATTACCGAATGTACCACTTTTTATTGAAGTTTGGAATGCATGGGGAGCAAGACCTGTACCAATGGCATTCTCAGAAGTTTTTACTTCATTACAACAAAATGTTATTGAAGCACAAGATAACCCATTAGCACTAATGTACAGTGGTGGATTTTATGAAGTTCAGAAATATATCAATAAAACAGAACATGTTCGTGGTTGGATTTATATGTTGATTGGTGTAGATCAATGGAACGAACTACCAGAGGATCTACAAACAGTTATGATGGATGCGGCTCAGGTTGCACATGATTATGAGTACCAATTGTTTACGGAAGGTGAAGAAGCGACTTTAAACATACTCCTAGAAGAGAAAGGCTTAGAGTTTATAGAAACAGATACTACAGAAATGGTACGTGTTGCTGAAGAATACTATGAAGAGAATCTATCACCAGAGCTGTTTGAACTTTATACATTAATCAAGAATACCAAGTAGTTTATTTAGTATTAATATCCAAGTCTTCTTGGATATTAATACTAAACTCTAAGGAATGTGAGGAATAGCTATGAAAAGAAATAGCATACTAAATAAAATCCACCATATTTTGGAGGTTATATCTATCGTTGCATTTATTGCACTTATAGTAGTAGTCACACTACAAATAATTGGAAGAACACCATTGATGGATAGGCCTTACCATTGGACTGAGGAATTAACCAGAATGATTTTTATCTTCCTGATTTCTATTTCATCAATTACTGCGGTCCTGCATAATGAATTTGTTGCTGTAGATGTTGTTCCATCATTATTTAAAGGAAAAAGAAAACTTATATATGAAGCCTCTGTTCATTTTATAGTAGGTGGATTTCTTCTCTATTTAATACCAGCTGCTAATAAATTCACGCAACTTGGAGGTAGACAATTATCAGCCGGGTTGAGAGTCAATATGATGTACATACACTCATTTGTTTTTATTTGTATCGTTGGTATGGGTATTGCTAATGTATATATAGCAATCAGGAAAATAAGTGCATTTAAGAAATACAAGGAGGATGTTGCATAATGAATGTATTGGTTATTGTATTATTTTTTTCTTTTATCTTTTTTCTTATGGTAGGCATACCAGTTGCTTATTCATTAGGTTTATCTTCTTTTATTTACTTGTTACTGGCGGGGATAGATCTGTTTGCATTACCACAAAAAATCTATGGTGGTATGGATTCTTTTGTATTATTGGCTATACCGGGATTTGTATTAGCAGGTAATCTTATGAATGTAGGCGGTATTACACAGAAAATTGTAGATTTTGGCGATAAACTATTTGGACATGTTCGTGGTGGAATGGGCTTTGCTAACATCGGCTCATCCATGATTTTTGCTGGAATATCAGGAACAGCGGTTGCTGACACGGCTTCTATTGGAGGCGTTATGATTCCTGCAATGAAAAAATCAGGATATGATTCAGACTATGCTTGCGCTATTACAGCAGCAAGCTCTACCATTGGACCAATAATTCCACCGAGTATACCAATGATTATTGCAGGAACACTTACAGGAATTTCTGTAGGTAAGTTGTTTATTGCAGGTATGATTCCGGGGATACTGATTGGAGTATTTCAAATGGTGATTAATGGGTATATGGCTAAAAAACGTAATTATCCTAAAGGTAATATAGCTTCACTTGGCGAAATGTTCAAATCATTTAGATCCGCATTTTGGGCGCTATTGATGACTGTAATTATTTTGTTCGGTATTTTAGGTGGCATTTTTACACCTACAGAAGCAGCAATCATTGCTGTACTCTATGCACTCTGTGTTGGAATATTTGTGTATAAGGAATTAAAAATCAGCATGATTCCAAAACTTCTAGCAGAATCTGCAAGATCATCTGCAAGTATATTGGTACTTGTTGGATTTGCAAATGCATTCGCTTGGATTCTAGCTAGTGAAAAGATACCTCAAATGATTGCAGATGGCATGCTATCATTGACTACAAATAAAATTCTTGTAATTTTGTTGATAAATCTTCTTTTGATTTTCGTTGGTATGTTTATGGAAACGATATCTGCAATTGTTATTTTGTTTCCAGTACTTTTGGTTGTATCAAGATCAATCGGTATGCCTGATGTTCAATTTGCAGTGATGGCCGTATTAAACTTGATTATTGGACTTGTTACGCCACCTGTGGGTGTGTGTTTATTTGTAGCTGCAAAAATCGGAGATATTTCTTTGATAAGGATATCAAGAGCTATTTTACCTTTTCTATTTGCAAATCTTATAGTACTCTTTCTTGTAGCTTTTTTTGAACCAATTACATTATGGCTTCCGAGTTTCATTAAGTAGTATAAATGTTGTAAGAAAGTAATGGTATGAAATACTGCCTATTATAATTTCGCATATCTATAGATTAATCAATATAGAAATAATAATCTAAAAGGCGATAATAAAAATATTTTGAGGAGATGAATCTATGGAAGTTGTTGAAAGGTATCAAGGAGAATCAGCCCGAGAATATGCATTGAGAATATTAAGAAGCAATATTATATCGATGAAATTGAAGCCAGGAAGCATTGTTAGCGAAAATGAAATAGCTTTGAACATGGGTCTGAGCAGAACGCCGGTGAGAGAGGCATTGATTGAACTTAGTAAAGTACAGATTGTTGAGATATTTCCTCAAAAAGGAAGTGTTATTCCATTGATTGATACGGAATTGGTTGAAGAAGCACGTTTTTTAAGACTGATTATTGAACCGGAGATTGTAAGACTGGCATGTAATCTAGCCACAGAAAAAGACATTTTTGATTTGGAAGAAAACGTAAGACTTCAAGACTTTTATCTAGAACATCCGGATCCGGATAGGCTTTTAGAGTTAGATGATGCATTTCATAAAAAGTTATTTTCAATATGCAAAAAAGAACGAACATACTCCATGATCAAAGGATTTATGATTCATGATGATAGATTTAGAAATCTGAGTTTCGTAACAATAAAAGACTTGAAAATTGTAAGCGACCATAAAGCAATTCTAGAAGCCATTATTAAACATGATGAAGAAGCAGCAAAAGCTTCAATCTGTAAACATTTGAAGCGATTTGAAATAGATCGGCAGATGATAGGAGAACTTTATCCAGAGTATTTCAAGAAAAATAATCAAACTTAATCGGAAGTCAAGAGTGTCCTTAAAAAGAATAGGAATGTAGTAGAAATAACAAAAACAACTTTCAAGTAATAGAAAGTAGCAGAAAGCAATGGAAAGGGATCACTATGAAGGCAGCAATGGTTTATGAACCACTGAAAATGGAAATAATAGATATGGACCAACCTACTTTAGAATCAAACACTCAAGTTGTTGTAAAAATAATGGCTGCAGGTATATGTGGGTCCGATGTTCATATCTATCACGGAACGAGTCCGGTAGCAACCTACCCTAGAGTCCTAGGACATGAAATTGTAGGCGTCGTTGATGAAGTTGGAAGTCAAGTGGATCAGTTAAAAATAGGTGACCGAGTTATAATTGACCAAGTCATGAATTGTGGTAAATGTTATGCCTGTAAAATGGGTAGAGGCAATGTATGTCATACATTAAAGGTGCGAGGTGTACACGTTCATGGTGGGTACAGAGAATATATCAATGTGGATCAAAGCAGTTGCTATATCTTGCCTGAGAAAATAGCGTATACAGATGCCGTCATGATTGAGCCTGCAACGATAGCGGTACAATGTCTGCACCGTGCAGAGCTAGCAAAAGAAGATACCCTATTAATAATGGGTGCTGGAGCACTAGGAAGAAGTATCTTGAAAGTTGCACGTTTATCAGGCGCTAAGATTATCGTAGCAGATATTTTTGATGATAAATTGGAAGAGGCTCTGGCATCAGGCGCAGATTATGTTGTCAATGTAGGGAATGATGAAGCCGAGAAAAGGATTCGAGAAATTACAGATGGTTATGGTGTAACAGTCTCAGTGGATGCAGCTTGTACCAAAGATACACTTCCTTTTTTGCTGAATGTAACCGGTAATGCAGGACGGGTTATTACCATGGGTTTTTCTGAAGAGAAAACAGAAGTCACGCAATTAAAAATCACAGCTAAAGAATTGGACGTAAGAGGATCTAGATTACAGAACAAAAGATTTCAAGAAGTACTGGATCTTATTGAAGCGGATCAACTTGATTTAACAGGCGCTGTTTCACATGTATATAAATTTGAAGATATTCAGAAAGCCTTTGATTTAATAGATAGTGGTGATACAAGTATTAGAAAAGTTGTTGTCAGTTTTGAGTAAATGGTAATTCAAAAAAGTTAGGAGAACGAAAATGCAAATGACATGGCGTTGGTATGGAAAAGGCAACGACTCCATTACCTTAGATCAAATAAAGCAGATACCGGGTGTTGAGGGTATCGTGTGGTCCCTCCACCAAAAAGCTGCCGGTGAAGCATGGGAAATGGCAGAAATTCAAGAAACAACAGATTATATCAAATCAAAAGGCTTTAATGCGGATATCGTTGAAAGCGTTAATGTTCATGATGATATTAAGCTTGGGCTTCCAAGTCGCAATCGCTATATTGAGATCTATATTGATACAATTAAGAAGCTGGCAAAAGCAGGTGTTAAAGTGATATGTTATAACTTCATGCCTGTATTTGATTGGACACGAACAGATCTATATAGGGCTTTGCCAGATGGATCAAATGCATTGTTTTATGAGAAAAATGCCATTACAGATGATCCCAAAGACATGGTGAATAGAATCCTTGGAAATACAGGGGATTTTACGATGCCGGGTTGGGAACCTGAAAGAATGGCGAAGCTGGATGAACTGTTTAAGGCTTATGAAGGTATGACAGAAGAACAACTCTTTGATAATCTAAAATACTTTCTGGAAAAAATCATACCTGTTTGTGAGGCCCATGATGTAAAAATGGCCATTCACCCGGATGATCCGCCATGGCCTATTTTTGGTCTTCCTAGAATCATCAGAGATCGAGACCATATTAAAACATTTTTAGAATTAGTAGATAGTCCTTATAATGGGTTGACACTATGTACAGGGTCTTTAGGACCGAACTTATTAAATAAGATTCCTGATATCATTCGTGAATTTAGTGATCGAATTCACTTTGCCCATATTCGTAACGTAAAAGTATTTGAGAATGGAGACTTTATAGAAGTATCCCATCGTGGTAAAGATGGTAACGTAGATATATATGAGGCACTTAAAGCCTATCATGATCATGGGTTTGAAGGCTATATTCGTCCGGATCATGGTCGTCATTTATGGGGAGAGGAAAAGACCTGTAGACCCGGATACGGCCTATACGATCGTGCACTAGGCGTGATGTATATGTTAGGTATCATAGACAGTCTTGACAAAAGAAAAGGTGGTAACTAAATGTTACAATTAAGCAATGAAGGTTTAATGAATAAAGAAGCTTGGAAAGAAAAAGATATCGAACTGCCTTTATATGACAGAGACAAAATTACTCAAAATACGCAAAAAAATCCAACATGGATACATTTTGGCGCAGGAAATATTTTCAGGGGTTTTATCGCCAATGCCCATCAGAAAGTGCTAAACAATAAGAAGGCAGATACAGGTATTATTGCAGTCGAATCTTTTGATTATGAGATCGTGGATAAAGTATATACGCCCTATGATAATCTCTCTCTTTTAGTATTGATGAAGGCGGATGGAAGCTTTGAGAAAACCGTTGTTGGTAGTATAGTAGAAAGCCTAACAACAGATCAAATAAGAAAAGCAGGTCAAGAACGTTTACGAGAATTTTTTAAGGCAAAAAGCCTACAAATGGTCAGCTTCACCATAACAGAAAAGGGCTATGCTCTAAAAAATCCTCAAGGTAGGTTTTTTGACATTGTATTACAGGACTTTGAGAAAGGCCCACAAGAAGTCTATCATACCATGAGTATTATTGCAGCTTTGATGTATACAAGATATAAAGAAGGTGCGTATCCTATAACCCTTGTGAGTATGGACAATTGCTCCCATAATGGCGATATCCTAAAAGAGGCTGTCATCACCATGGGCAAAGAATGGCATAAAAGAGGATTTGTTGAAGAAGGGTTTGTTACTTATTTAGAAGACCAAAATAAAGTAGCCTATCCATTTACAATGATTGATAAGATCACGCCAAGGCCATCAAAAGTTGTTCAAGAGAAGCTGGAAGATTTAGGTATAGAAAATTTGGAACCGATTGTAACTTCGAAAAATTCCTATATGGCACCTTTTGTTAACGCAGAAATCAGTGAATATCTGGTTATTGAGGATATTTTTACAAATGGCAGACCGAAACTTGAAGGTGCTGGTGTCATTTTTACTGACAGAGAGACCGTTAATCGAATTGAGACGATGAAGGTTACAACGTGTCTAAATCCTTTGCACACGGGACTTGCTGTGTCCGGTTGTCTTTTAGGCTATACCTTAATAGCGGATGAAATGAATAATCCTCTACTAAAACGTTTTGTGGAAAAAATCGGCTATGACGAAGGACTGAAAGTCGTTGTAGATCCGGGTATTATCAATCCAAAAGAATTTTTAGATGAAGTGGTATATGAACGTTTCATGAATCCCTATATTCCGGATTCACCACAACGTATCGCAACAGATACATCCCAGAAAGTGGGCATTCGATTCGGAGAAACCATCAAATCTTACATGAAAGATGAAGCTTTAAATGCCAAGGATTTAGTAGCAATTCCATTGGCACTTGCACTTTGGTGTCGATACCTATTGGGCGTGGATGACCAAGGTATGCCCTTTGAAATCAGCTCGGATCCTCTTTTGGAGATGTTGAAAAATGAATTAAAAGAAGTTGCTCTTGGAAGTAAAGATATAGTCATAACAGGTATTCTTAGTAATAAAAACATTTTTGGTGTAGATCTTTATGAAGCAGAGTTGGCTGATAAGATACAAAAAATGTTTAATGAGCTTATTGAAGGACCTGGTGCTGTTCTAAAGACAATGGAAAAATACTGTATTTAAATCAAAGAAACTTAGTTTTGACACTTTAACCATGGTTAAAGTGTCAAAACTATATGAAAGTCGGCTGTGATGTCCTATCATCATAACCGACTTTTTTGTAGTATAAAAAGAGCTTTAACCGGTTTGGAACAATAAATAATATATACATGTATGTCATGACGTAATTTTATACAAAATCAATCCGAATATTTAATAGAATTAGTTTATAAATGTTCGGTAAAAGAGTTGACGAATGATGTTTTTCTCTGTAGAATAGCATTAAAAGGACATATGAAGTGGGCTGAAGGTCATTTTATCTGAACTTTATGTGTTTGAAAGCCTTATGACGGTATGACAGAAAAAGAGGTTATAACATGAGTGAGCTTAAGAGAATAGGTATCATAGGCGGCGGACAACTTGGCAAGATGATGATTCTAGATGGGAAAAGATACGGATATTATATCGTGATCTTAGACCCAACAAGGGATTGTCCATCCCATGCCATATCGGATGAGCATATTATTGCGGCGTTTGATGATGTGGATGCTATTCGTGAATTGGCAAACAAGGTGGATGTCATCACCTATGAATTTGAACATATTCATGTAGATATTCTAAAAGAATTAGAAAAAGAAGGGCATGCCATTTACCCTACGCCTGAAAGTTTGGCCATTATTCAAAATAAATTCAATCAGAAAAAAACGCTACTTGAAAATGGGGTGCCTGTACCGGATTTCTATGAAGTTAAGGATGTATCCGATATTCACCGCATTGGTAAAAGCTTTGGTTACCCTATGATGCTAAAAAGCTGTACAGGCGGTTATGATGGCAAAGGTAATTTCTTAATAAAAAAAGCAAAAGAAGTTCAAACAGCTTATGAACAACTGGGAAGTGGGAAACGCCCACTTATGATTGAAAGATTCGTTAATTTTGATAAAGAGATCTCTGTATTGGCTTGTAGGGGGATAGACGGCGATTTGGCCATATATCCTGTTGGTGAAAACAAACACATAAACAGTATTTTAGATGAAACGGCAGTACCGGCCAACTTATCAGACAAGGGCACAAAGAAAGCAATGGCAATGGCTACCGAGGTCATGAATATATTTCATGGTGTGGGTATGTTTTGCGTTGAATTATTTGTAACCAAAGATGAAAAATTCTATGTGAACGAAGTGGCACCAAGACCTCATAATTCAGGGCACTATACCATAGAAGCCTGCCTAACCTCTCAATTTGAAAACCATATTAGAGCGATCGTAGGGTTGCCTCTGGGTGATGTAACACTTAGAACACCGGTAGTCATGAAAAATCTATTAGGAGAAGCCACAGGGACGAGTAAAGTCCTTGGTCTAAGCAAAGCTTGCCAGATATCAAACGCAAAAGTACATCTCTATGGCAAAAAAGAAGTAAAGCCACATCGTAAAATGGGACATATAACAGCAATCGGTTCAACGGTTGAAGAAGCAAGAGCAGCAGCGGAATTGGCCTTTTCAAAAATCAAAATTATAAAGGAAGAATAGGAGATATGTATGCAACCTTTAATTGGAATTATTATGGGAAGTGATTCAGACCTTCCTGTTATGTCAGAAGCGGCAAAAGTACTAGATGCCTTGAAGATACCTTATGAACTTACCATCGTTTCAGCCCATAGGACGCCGGAACGTATGTATACCTATGGAAAAGAGGCGAAAAATAGAGGCTTGAAAGTTATTATTGCAGGTGCAGGTGGGGCAGCCCATCTACCGGGCATGGTAGCAGCCTTAACCACGGTTCCGGTTATTGGAGTTCCGGTTAAGACCAGTAGCCTAAGTGGAATTGATTCTCTATATTCTATTGTTCAGATGCCACCAGGCATACCCGTTGCAACCGTGGCCATTAATGGTGCAAAAAATGCCGGTCTTTTAGCAGCTCAAATATTAGCTAGCTTTGATGAAGGAATTCATACAAGCGTCGAGACCTATAAGAAGTCTCTAGAAACAATGGTAGAGGAAAAAGCAAGTCGAATAGAAGCAATAGGATACGAAGCCTATCTTGAAAAGATGTAGGATTTAAATTGAAACATGAGCATAATCATCTTTTGACAACACGGAGGAAATCAATGGAAAAAAAAGCACTTTTATACGAAGGTAAGGCGAAAAAAGTCTATATAACCGATGAAGCAAACAAGTTAATTGTATCCTATAAAGACGATGCAACAGCCTTTAATGGTGCCAAAAAAGGTGTCATTGAAGCGAAGGGGATTGTCAATAACCGTTTGTCCAATTTCTTTATGAAAATGTTAGAAACAAAAGGGATTCCTACCCACTTTATAGAAGAGTTAAGTGACAGAGAAACAGTTGTAAAAAAAGTGACCATCATTCCATTAGAGGTGATTGTAAGAAATTTTGCTGCCGGTTCTTTAAGTAAAAGACTAGGCCTTGAAGAGGGTATGAGGTTGAACAAGACAGTGTTGGAATACTCCTATAAAAACGATGAACTTGGGGACCCAATGATCAATAATTACCATATTTTTGCACTGGATATCGCAACGAAAGAAGAATTAGATTTGATTGAGGCCTATGCCTTTAGAATCAACGAAGCCCTAACAGCCCATTTGAAAGATGTAAATATTGAGCTCATTGATTTTAAGATTGAGTTTGGAAAAACCTCTAAAGGTCAAATTATACTGGCTGACGAAATATCGCCGGACACTTGCCGTTTCTGGGATGCTACCACTAACAAAAAACTAGACAAAGATAGATTCAGAAGAAACCTTGGGGATGTAGAAGATGCTTATCAAGAAGTCATGAACCGTTTACTGGCTCATGACAACTAGACAACTGATCAAAGGACAACTCGGAGGAAATTATGTGGCAGGATAAATTAAAAGAAGAATGTGGTGTGTTTGGGGTGTACAATAACAATGAGTTTGATACTTCAAGAATGGTGTATTATGGCTTATTTGCTTTACAGCATAGAGGACAAGAAAGTGCAGGAATAGCCATTAATAACAATGGCACCATTGTATATAGAAAAGAAATGGGTATGGTAGCGGACATATTTGATGACTATGTATTGGATTATCTAAATGGTCATTCAGGTATTGGCCATGTCAGGTACTCTACCACTGGATCAAGTTTAGTGGAAAATGCCCAACCCCTCGTCATCAAATACACCAAAGGTCATATGGCTTTAGCACATAACGGCAACTTGACGAATGCAGATACTTTACGTAAGGGACTGGAAGCGAAAGGCACAATATTTCAAACAACAACAGACTCGGAAGTCATAGCGGCCTTGCTATCCAGAGCAAGAATTAAATACAACTCAATAGAAGAAGCACTGGTTGAAGTCATGTCAATCATCAAAGGTGCTTATGCTCTTGTCATTATGACCCCTCATAAACTTATTGCAGCAAGAGATCCTTTTGGTATGCGTCCTTTGGTGTTGGGGAAAAAAGAAGACTCTTTTGTATTCTCTTCTGAATCCTGTGCTTTTGACGCATTAGGTGTTGACTTAGTAAGAGATGTGGACCCAGGAGAGATTATTGTCATCAGTAAAGAAAAGGGACTGGAGTCCATTCAAACCAATAAGAAAAAGCAATCAGCTATGTGTAGTTTTGAATATATCTATTTTGCAAGACCGGATTCGGTGATTGAGTCATTGGAGGTCTATGAAGCACGATTTAGAGCGGGGAAAGTCCTCTTTGAGGAGTACCCTGTTGAAGCGGATGTCGTTGTTGGGGTACCGGACTCCGGACTAGGTGCAGCTCATGGTTTTGCGGCAGCATCCGGGATACCTCTTGTAGATGGTTTTATGAAAAATCGCTATGTGGGAAGAACTTTTATTGCTCCAAGTCAAGGGCTTAGGGAATTGGCCGTACATTTGAAACTAAATCCCATAAGAAGTCAGATTGAAGGTAAAAGGGTCATTATGATTGATGACTCCATTGTTAGGGGTACAACCAGCAGAAGAATTGTGAATTTACTGCGAGAAGCTGGTGCAAAAGAGGTTCATGTAAGAGTCAGTTCTCCGCCGGTAAAATATTCTTGTTATTTTGGCATTGATACACCGGAAAGAGAAAATTTGATTGCCAGCACCCACAGTTTGGATGAAATCAGAGACCTTATTTGTGCAGACAGTGTAGGCTATATCAGTAGAAAAGGTTTATTATCAACATTTGAGGGTGCCGGATGTGAATTCTGTACCGGTTGTTTTACTGGCGATTATCCAGTAGAGGTTGTAGATGAGGAGGCAAAAAGATGTCAATAGATTATAAGTCGGCCGGGGTAGATGTGGAAGCAGGCTACAAGGCAGTTGAATTAATGAAAGAACATGTCAAAACCACCATGCGTGAAGAAGTGGTAACGGATTTAGGTGGATTTGGCGGACTTTTTTCCTTAGCCAAGCATAAGATGGAAGAGCCAATATTAGTTTCCGGTACGGATGGTGTCGGAACAAAGTTGAAGATCGCTTTTGAATTAGAGCGACATGACACCATTGGTATTGACGCTGTCGCCATGTGCGTTAATGATATAATATGCGCCGGAGCAGAACCCTTATTTTTCTTAGATTATATTGCCTGTGGCAAAAATATACCTGAAAAAATAGCGACCATCGTGGGCGGGATTGCTGAGGGTTGTCGACAATCAGGTGCAGCTTTAATAGGCGGAGAGACAGCGGAAATGCCGGGATTTTACCCTGAAAATGAATACGATCTGGCCGGATTTTCTGTTGGTATCGTGGATAAAAAAGATGTGATTGATGGTAAGGATATAAAAGAAGGTGACATATTACTTGGCTTACCGTCCTCTGGGATACATAGCAATGGGTATTCCTTAGTAAGGAAACTTTTTAACCCAACAAGGGATAAACTGGCTCTTGAAGTGGCCGGTCTTGATACCAGTTTAGGTGAAGCCCTTCTTGTACCGACAAAAATATATGTCAAGATGATTAAAGCCTTAAAAGAAGCGGTTAAAATAAAAGCCATCAGCCATATAACCGGTGGTGGATTCATTGAAAACATACCAAGAATGTTACCCAAGGATTGTTATGCAAAGATTCAATTGGGTACATGGCCGGTGCATCCAATCTTTAATGTCATGCAAGCCCTTGGAGATATCAAACAGGAAGCCATGTACAACACCTTTAATATGGGGATTGGCATGATTGTGGCTTTGGCTCCAAGTGAGGTGGATCAGGCGATTAAAGTCCTTGAGGCCATAGGAGAAAAAGCTTATGTAATTGGCGAAGTAAAAAAAGGTCAATCAGGAGTGGAATTATGCTAAAAGTCGGTATATTAGTATCAGGTGGCGGAACTAATCTACAAGCCATTATTGATCGTATCGAGAATCAAGAAATAAAAAATGTAAAAATTGTAACCGTCGTAAGTAATAGGAAGAAGGCCTATGCTCTAGAAAGAGCTAAGAAGCATGGTCTATCAACCTGTTGGATAAGCCCAATAACATATGAAACGCGAGAAGCATTCGACCAAGCATTAATTGATTATTTTCAAGCATTAGAAGTGGATTTGGTGGTACTGGCAGGTTATTTAGTCGTACTTGGCAGTCGGTTTATTAACGCTTATAGGAACAGAATCATCAATGTACACCCATCTCTCTTACCGGCTTTTTCAGGAGATGGCTTCTATGGTCTTAAAGTCCATGAAGCGGCTCTTGAACGAGGTGTTAAAGTATCAGGTGCCACCATCCATTTTGTGGATGAGGGTACAGATACCGGTCCCATTGTTGCTCAAAAAACAGTTCAAGTCTTAGAAACTGATACACCGGAAACACTACAAAAGCGAATTATGGAAGAAGCGGAATGGCAGTTGTTACCGGAAGTCATTAACCAAATCGCTAGGGGCCAGTTGGAAGTGATTCATGGTAAAGTGTTTCAAAAGAAAAGTGTTTAGAAAAGGTATCTAATATTGTATGAAGGATTGGAGTAAAGATGAAAGTACTTGTTATCGGTGGTGGCGGCCGTGAACATGCCATTATATGGAAACTTGCACAGAGTAAAAAAGTGACTAAAATCTATTGTGCCCCAGGCAATGCAGGCATCATGGAAATGGCAGACTGTGTGAATTTATCAGCGACGGATGTTGAAGGGCTACTTGACTTTGCACTTAAAGAAGCCATCGACTTGACCGTTGTAGGAATGGATGACCCATTGATGCTTGGCGTTGTGGATCGCTTTGAATCCAAAGGTTTACGTATTTTTGGTCCGAGAAAAAATGCTGCAATTCTTGAAGGTAGTAAAGTTTTTGCCAAAGACCTAATGAAAAAACACAATATTCCAACAGCCGGTTATGAAGTTTTTGATGACCCAAATGAGGCAAAAGCCTATCTGAAAACGTGTACATATCCGACAGTTCTAAAAGCAGATGGATTGGCCCTTGGTAAAGGTGTTTTGATATGTGAGACCCAAGAAGAAGCTTTAGCTGGTGTGGATGAGATTATGGTGGCCCAAAAGTTTGGTGATGCCGGAAAAGTTATGGTGGTAGAAGAGTTCATGACCGGACCGGAGGTTTCTGTGTTATCATTTTGTGATGGGGAACATGTTCTACCGATGGTGAGTGCCCAAGATCACAAGCGTGCTTTTGACAAGGATCAAGGACCAAACACAGGTGGTATGGGTACATTTTCTCCTAGTCAGTATTACACAAAGGAAATGCATGAAATAGCGGTAAAAACCATATTTGAGCCCAGTTTAAGAGCTATGAAGGCAGAAGGAAGGCCTTTTATGGGTATTATATTCTTTGGTTTGATGCTGACACCACAGGGTATTAAGGTATTGGAATACAACGCAAGATTTGGAGATCCGGAAGCACAAGTTGTATTACCTAAGCTGAAAACAGATTTATTTGATGTTTTCCAAGCGGCCATTGATGGCCGGTTAGATGAGATTGAGCTAAAGTGGGACAATAGAGCTACTGTATGTGTTGTTATGGCGTCTGGAGGCTACCCTATAGCCTATGAAAAGGGTTACACCATTACCGGTTTAGAAGAACAAAAAAAGAAAGACGATGTTGTCGTCTTTCATGCCGGCACAAAAAAAGAGGATGACCGAGTCCTTACAAATGGCGGTCGTGTCCTTGGCGTAACAGCCTTTGGCAATTCTATAGAAGAGGCAAGAAAAACGGCTTATAAAGCCGTTTCAGAGATTGAATTTGAGAATAAGCAATATCGAAGTGATATCGGTATTAAGTAAGAAGAATTTTCAGTTTTATTTTTAGAATCGATGGGATGGGGTGTAAAGGAATGAGAATATGCCATTCGCCCATTCGAATTTATCTCTGTTTTCAATCTTCTCAGCTAGAAGTCGTTTTTTATTTGACTCTAAATGAATTTCATAGAAAATCATTATTCTATAGTAAAGTTTTTTATTAATACTCAAATCATCTTGACAGATAAACAGAAAAGCAGTATGCTAATAGAGCAAATCGCTAGGGGAGCCGTCACACGGCTGAGATAGTATTAACTGACCCTCATACCTGAACCAGATCATGCTGGCGTAGGAAAGCAGTGCTTGAGTAGTATCATCATAGCATTCAGTTAATACCGCCTACGATAATTTCGTTAGGAGGTTTTTTTATGTTCGAAAGATTCAAAGAAGCATGGGCAACAGGTGATCTTCAACTCATTATTGAATCGGATATGGGTAAGCTCATCATCATTGTACTGGCTGTATTGTTATTACTGCTGGCACTTATTTTGGTTAACAAGGAAGGTGATTCAGAGCATAAGATTAAGCCCTTGGCTTATTCAGGGGTAGCCATTGCACTGGCTATGGTGTTATCACAGATTAAGCTTTTTGCCTTGCCCCAAGGTGGGTCTATAACTTTATTTAGTATGTTCTTCATTGTTGTCATCGGTTATTTCTATGGTGTTAGACAAGGAGTATTGGCTGGTATTGTTTATGGACTTCTACAATTGGTCTTTGGTGGTTGGGTCATGCACCCGGTTCAGCTCGTATTGGATTATCCTCTGGCCTTTGGCGCATTAGGGTTATCCGGTATCTTTGCAGGCTCAAAGCATGGTTTGGTCAAAGGATTAGCCATAGGTGTTATGGGTAGGTTCTTTTTTCACTTTTTATCAGGTATTATCTTCTTTGCCGAGTACACACCAGAAGGTTGGAACACCATTTTATATTCATTTTGGTATAACTTTTCTTATACCGGTGTAGAAGGTTTTGTGACAGCGATTGTACTATTAGTTCCGAGTGTCCTGCAAGCCTTTAATCAGATTAAAAAGTCAGCCATATCTTAGGATATTAGCAAAATAACGACAAATTAACAAAAAAGGACAACCTATGATTGGTAGTCCCTAGTTTCTTAACGAAGTAGTAACCATGGATGGAAATCTAAGGTTACTACTTTTTTGCTTGAGACTCAAGTTGTCTTATGAAAGCCCATCCGTGGATTAGCTGCAAGGCCTCTGTTCTTTATCCTGGAACTTCATACTCTGTTTAAATAATCACTTTTCATTTATTCTTTTAAATTTCATTAGTATAAAAAGTGAGTATTAGTTTTGATATTAATAGTAAGTACCAAATGAAAAACTACGACTAATAGGTAATACTCTAGTAAGCCAACACCGACCATGAAGTGCATGGATGCACCAATTAGAGACCCTAATTACACACTGTGGAAGGGTTTTCATGGAATCTCAGATCACGAGACATTTATTGCAATTCCATACCAATCTCTATAAAAGCAACAACATGATCAACAATTATAAACTCAATATATCGATAACTATGATCCGTATATCGATAAGTATCTTGAAGTGTATCACCGGTTTCGACCTGCTCAATTTCATGATAAGTATTTTCAAGTCTTTGAAATGAATCACCGACTTTGATGCCACGGTAGGTTTCATATAGGTTATTGCTTATGTCCATTCTCATAACATAATATGTTTTTCCATTCTCTTTGGGTGATAAGAGTATAACCCTTAATCCTTCATATTCTATAGTTTTTAGCTTAGAACCTTCGAAAGTATCTCCACCTTGACCTATGGTCTCTACAATCTCAGTTTGATGGTTACCTAGGATATCAGGAATACTGATTTGATCATCCCAGCTCATAATACCTAGAGAAGTATTCTTATGTGTAATGAGACGAAACTCATTTTCAAGTGGATCATTAATGATGGGCATCGTACTTTCATTAGGCTCGTTAGGTTCTGTAGGCTCTAAAGCTTCGGAAGATTCAGTCATGTTCTCAGTCAAGCCATCAGTGTTACCATAAGAAGCACTGTTCTCCATGCTTTCGGAATCCAAAGACTTTGTTAATATTTTTTCAGACGGATTTGCAGGTATTTCACCTTGATCGAAGACATAAGCAATAGCTAAGATCAATACAATAATCATAGCCACAGTTAAAAATAGTTTTAATTTGCCGCTCGAATGTTTATTATCCTCTGTCATAATTCGCCTCCAAGATAGTTAAAAAATATAAAGCTGCTACTATATGCTAAATATATAATCGGCAAATGTCAATCTTATCATTAGATGTATAATATAAATGAAATATTAGGAAAAGAACATCTAGCAATAATGAACAAGACTATAAATATTAGGTAAAAAATGATATAATCTAAAAGACCGGAAAGCAAAATAATTCTAAATCCATTATAAAAAAGGAGGCTTTATGTCTGGTGATGACATATGAAGTATTATCCCTTAGAGTGGTGACGGAAAAATATGATGCACCCTATTTTTCATATCACTTTACCCTTTGTACAAACACTGATTTCACATACAGTATATAAATTATGTTGATGCATTCATAACCATATATGTTAATGTATTGGTGTAAGTACTTTTTGTAGCGGCTTTTTATACATTAAAAAAGCAAATGATAACCAATCTAAAATTAGAAAAAGCATTTGGTGACCTAAAAATTCAATCAGAGAAATTAGAAGTTCTACTAAGGCCATTAGAGATGAAATCATAGAGGATTTTGAACAACAGCTATTTCATCTTGCGGAAACGGTTAGAAAATCGACCGGATTGATAATTAGCATTATTATTGATGAAGGCATTACTATTCTACCAATACATCAAAAGGTTCTGATAGACGCCATAAAAGAATGTATTACAAACTTATAACTTGGTACAGTCAAAAACCATGTGAGCCAAATTTATATGAAGCTTGAAGTTACCAATTGTGCCAATGTCATTATTGCCTTGAAAGAAATAGTCTATTAAATTGAGTTGAGGAGCTTGAATATGAGATTTGCAAAAAGAATGGAGCGATTTGGAGAAAGCATATTTACCCAGTTGCTTGAAGTTAAAAAACAGAGGATAGAGGCAGGAGAATTTGTCGTTGACTTGAGTGTGGGGACACCCAATATCCCACCTGCAGAACATATTAGGGAGGCTCTAAGACAAGGTATTGATGATGAGACCCAATATATTTATGCAATTAATGACAAAGAAAACTTACTGGAAGCTGTCGCAAAGTGGTATAAAAAAAGGTACGATGTTGAACTAGATCCTAAGACGGAGATATGTTCTTTACTAGGTTCCCAAGAGGGTTTGGCCCATATATCTTTATGTGTTGTGGATGAAGGTGATGTTGTACTGGTACCGGACCCTTGTTATCCGGTCTTTGCAGATGGTCCGATTTTGGCCGGAGCAGAAGTCTATTACATGCCTCAAAAGAAGGAACACAACTACATCATACAGCTTAATTCTATTCCCGAAGAAGTTGTTAAAAGGGCTAAAATGATTCTGGTATCTTATCCCAACAACCCGACAACAGCCATGGCACCGGATTGGTTTTATAAGGACCTGATTGCGTTTGCCCGTCAGAATGATTTAATCATCGTACACGATAATGCTTATAGCGAACTGGTCTTTGACGATAAAAAGGCAGGTAGTTTTTTAGCCTATGAAGGTGCCATAGAAGTTGGGATTGAATTCAATTCTCTTTCAAAGACCTATGGAATGGCAGGCGCACGCATTGGGTTTTGCCTAGGCAATGCCTCGGTTGTATCGAGAATGAAACGACTTAAATCAAACATAGACTATGGCATGTTTTTACCGGTTCAAAGAGCTGCGATTGCAGCCATAACAGGAGAGCAGCAATGTGTAGAAGTTACTAGGTTAATCTATCAGAGTCGGCGTGATGTCGTGTGTGAAGGTTTTACAAAGATAGGTTGGATGATGGATAAACCGGAGGCAACCATGTTCGTGTGGGCAAGCATTCCGTCACATTACAGAACTTCGTCAGAATTTGCAATGGACCTTGTTAAGAAAACAGGTCTCATAGTAACACCAGGAAGTGCCTTTGGACCTTCAGGTGAAGGGTATGTCAGGTTGGCCCTAGTTCAAAATGAAGATGTGCTTAGGCAAGCCATCAAAGCTGTTGAAGAAAGTGATATCCTAAAAGCGCTTAAATAAGCTTTGATACTTAGTGTCTGCTGAGTAACTTTAAAATCCTGATTTTACTGCATTTGAAGCGAATTTTTGTATAATAAGTGCAAGGGTATTTCCTGAATTCAACCATTATCCTTGCACTTTATGCCAAATAATTCTGTAGGAGCCTAAAAAAGATGTATACTCTATCCGATGATTCTCAACCTACTTTCCTTGAGTTTAATCAGCCCCTTAGGCTTAAGATGAAACCTAAGAATAGATGGATTACCTTGGTAGACCCAATACACTAGAAGAATTTGAAGAAAAATATGCCGAGCTATTTTCAAGCGATACCGGCAATGTTGCCAAGCCACTTCGTATGGCATTAGGTGCTTTAATCATTCATTTCATAGGACTTTCTGGTTATCAAGATGGCGTTCCTTTTGAAGCCAGTTAGTTGGTGGATTTTAGAAAATAAATCAGTACTCAAATGTTTATGGAAGCCAATGAATATATGCTAGAAGCCGCAACGTCAAAAGATGACAATAGTGATGATGAAAACGGTGGGATGGGCTCGAATCGAAGTTGAAAGAAGCTTCAGCTTAAGCTTGAGCTTAAGCAAACGGTGTTATGGTATGGACCTAATAAAAACAAAACTTGAAGAAATAACCATGACAACTATAGGATTGTCAGTATTTGTGACGAATTTATTCAAAATTTAGTCACGAATATTTTTTGGAATTTCTAGCCAGTTGTTGAATTACTGGCGATTTATAAAATTAATGGCTGGTTGGTTCGGAAGTCAACTTAATCAGCAGAAACTAAAAAGATTACTATAGTCCTAGACAAATTCAATATGGTATAGTACAATATACTTACGACCAGGCGTCAGTAGGCGGAGGTTATTAGTGAGAAAAAAATTGATTCTAGAGTCAGCGTATGAAGAATTCTCAAAAAAAGGTTACAATGCATCACTTTCTGAAATTGCAAAAGCTTCAGGTATCAAGAAACAAACGTTATATAATTATTTTGATAATAAAGATGATTTATTTTATGAAATGATTGTTATACAAGTACAGCAGTATTTCAATATGATAGAAAAAGAGCTAGAAGCAATAGAGGATTTAAAGGCCCATTTGAAAATGAAGAGAATATATTATTCTATCATTGAATATTATAAGGACTTGAATAAGCTTAGGTTCTGGAGATGGATACTTCTTATTGAGTCAAAAAAACTTTTCATCAAAACCCAAGAAGTTATTAATAAACATGAAAAAAAAATCTCGATAGAACTTAAAAAGTTAATAAAAGACCTGCTGGTTTGTGAGGATAGCTATGAAGAAAGTATTTTACCGATTATACAGACTTATATGGTAATGATCCATGGTACTTTAGATGGCATGCTTTTATACTCAGGAAATTCAAAAATGGCATCTTTTATAGATAATGTTTGGAATACATATTGGAATGGTATTGAGAAAACATTTAATATACATAAATAATATGGTTAAGGCGTCAAAAATATATGGTATATGCATTTAGTGAAACTTAGTGTTGACCCTTTAACCATAAATAGAAATCTATAATTTCTTAAATTAAAAGTAAAAAATTGACAGAATGGGTACAGAGCAGGTGATGACTTGAATTTTACTGTTTATGAGAAAACGGCTATTTTAAAGGCCTTTACAACAATCCTGAAAAATGCAAACGGTAAAGGCCCAAAAAATATTTATGTTAAGTATTTATCAGATGAAATTCATATTGTTATGAATGGTGTTGTATCCGATTTCGAAAAGTATTTAATCAGGAATTTTGGTCAAGAAGCCATTGATGTGTTTACAGATTTTTATGAACGTGATTCTAAAAATTCGGAAAAAGCCTTTCTATCCATATTAAATTTATCTTATAAATTTGAATTCTATGAGCTTGACTCAGATTTCATCAACGATTTCTTTATATATAAAATGAAAATCACAGAATAAGATGTATAAATATGTTTGTATGGAAAGATGAATTTTCAGTTAAAATCCCCTTAATTGATGAACAGCATAAACGGTTATTTGAGATTGGTAATTCAATAAATCAACTACTAAATACTTATAATGGTCAAGACTCATTTTTTGAAATTATGGATTAGGTGGATGCACTCGTGTCCTATACCAAGTATCACTTTGAACAAGAAGAAAAGCTAATGAAATTTTATCAATTTCCAGGTATGGATATACACGTACAAGAACATAATAAATTCATTGATTTTTTAAACAATTTGAATTATAATGAAATGAATATGGAACAAGAAAAAACAATAACAGAATTAACCAGATTTGTATCATCATGGGTATTTAAACATATCATGGATACGGATTTTAAGTATAGTGATTATATTATAGAAGCAATGAAAAGTGAATAGAATGTTGGTTAGACAAAAAAGAGAAAGAACCAATTTGGCTTTAATGTAAAACCGGTCTTGAGAACTTATGTTCTGGGGGTCGGTTTTTGTGTTTGTTTGAGCTTTAATGATTTTATGTTGAAAATAAGGTTATTAAATCAAATAATCGGCAACAAAAAAACACTGGTAGACAAGATAAAGGATTTTATATTAATGGAAGTGAAAATGAAGGCATTTGAAAATGCATTGTTACAAATCAATAGAACAAAAGCAAAAGATATTTTTGAGGAAATCTACTTATCCGATGAAAGTAACTTTAATGAGTTAGAAAATCTGGTCATGTATACTTTAGAAAAAATTGGTGATGGATGGAATCATGGTGAAATATCTCTCTCTCAAATCTATATGAGTGGGGTTATATGTGAAGAGTTGATGGATAAATATCTACCAGCGTCTAAAGGTGTTGAACAAACCAAACAACCCAAAATAGCGATTGGTGTTCTCCTCGATCATCATGCACTTGGAAAACGTATTGTCTATTCGATATTACGTGTTGGAGGCTTTGAAATCATGGACTTTGGTCAAGGTTTGAGTGTGGATGAACTGGTTGAGAAAACAATAGAAAACCAAATAGAGATTCTACTTATTTCAACACTTATGCTTTCCTCAGCTCTTAAGGTACGTGAACTAAAAAATAAAATAAATGAAAAAAAATACAATGTAAAAATCATTGTCGGAGGTGCTCCATTTAGAATGGACAGTGATTTGTGGAAAGAAGTGGGTGCAGATGCAGATGGCAAAAATGCATCCAATATTACGAAGATACTTGAGAAATTAATGAAGGGAGAAGGCGCATGAATTCCTTTGAACGAACGATGATGGCAATCACCCATAAAGAACCGGACCGGGTACCCTTCTTTTTGCTCTTGTCTTATTATGGCGCCAAAGAGCTACAATTAAGCATTAAGACTTATTTCTCAAAACCGGAATATGTTTTTGAAGCACAATTGAAGATGAGAGAAAAATATAAGCATGACTGTATCTATACCTTCTTCTATGCAGCAATCGAAGTTGAGGCTTTTGGTGGTGAGGTGATTTTTGTGGATGAAGGCGCACCAAATTCCGGGATACCTTTTATCAAATCGATGGATCAAATATCCAAAATTCAAATACCAGATGTAAAAAAGACACCATGCCTTAAAAGGGTAATAGATGCAACAAAAATGTTGAAGAAAGAAGTCGGTGATGAAGTCCCGATAATCGGCGTGGTTATGTCACCTTTTTCTTTACCGGTCATGCAAATGGGATTTGAAAAATATTTAGAACTGTTATATTTTCATAAAAAAGATTTCGAACAGCTTATGAAGATTAACGAATCATTTTGTGTTTCATGGGCGAACGCACAATTAGAAGCAGGTGCTACGGCTATTTGCTATTTTAATCCCCTGGCTTCGCCTTCAATAATCGAAAAAAACACATATTTATCAAGAGGTTACGAAATAGACAAACGAACCATAAGTAGAATCAGTGGACCAACGGCAACACATTTGGCTTCTGGACGCGCATGCCCTATTCTAGACGAAATCATTGAATCAAAAACGGCGGTTATTGGATTCAGTGCAAAAGATGATCTGGCAAATATTAAAAAAGCTGCTCAAGACAGAATTTGCTTACTTGGAAACTTGAATGCAGTAGAAATGGTACACTGGAAACCAGAGAAAATTCATAATGAAGTCAAAGAAATTATTTTTAATGCGGGAAAGGGGGGCGGCTTGATTTTATCGGATAATCATGGTGAAATACCATGGCAAGTTTCTGAGGATGTTTTATTTGAAATCGGCAAAGCCATAAAACAGTATGGAACTTACCCGATAAAGCAGGTGTAAAGTATGAATAAGCTTAATATATTTATTTGTGAAAACTTTTTTCCGGAGTTTAATAGAATTGTAGAAAAAGAAAAAATGGATGATGTGGCCATGATGGCTTATCCATGTATGTGTGAAAATAAAGCAAAAAAAGTAGAAACAGAAGCACTTTTTCAACAAAGCAATGACCGTGGCGAGGATGGACTGGTTATTTGTAGTCAATTTTGCGAGGCTGTAAGATTCATTAAAGAAAAATCATCTTTTGAAATCAGAAGGACCAATTATTGCTTTAACCACCTAGCACATGAGGGATTCATTGAGTATATATTAAAAAATGGTGGCTATATCATCGGATTAGGTTGGCTAAGGAATTGGAGGGCACACATAAGCAATGCAGGATTTGATCAAGCTACAGCAAGACGATTCTATCAAGAGTTTTGTAAGGAATTGGTTTTTTTTGATGCTGGTATTGACCCTAATACCGAGGTTTATCTAAAAGACTTATCGACCTATTTAGAAATACCTTATGTCATTATCCCTTTTGAATTAGAATCTATAGAATATATGTTAAAAAGTATTGTTTCTGAATGGCGCTTACATAAAAAAAGTGAAAAATATAAAGAACCACTTTTGGAGGCTCAAGCACAATGTGCGGAGTACTCAGCCATCTTTGATCTCATGGGTAAAATTGCAGTGCACTCCAATAAAAGAGATACAATTGAAAAAGTAAAAGAAGTATTTTTGCATATGTTTGGAGCGAAGCAATTCAAGTATTGGAACAATGATACAGAGAATAAAAACATATCGGAAGACATGATAGATTTTCTTGAAGATGAAAATAAAGAATTCATTCTTTTCAAAGAAGAAAATAGATTCTGTATAAAAATAAGTTGGGACAAAAAACCATATGGCATACTGGATGTTGGAGAATTCATATTTCCTCAATATATAGATAAGTACTTAAATTTTGCAATAGAAATTGGCAAAATATGTGGTTTGATATTATCCAACAACCAGCAATATGAAAAAATATTGAAGTCAGAGAAAGAACTACAGTACTTAAGTTATCATGATGGTTTAACAGGGCTATACAATAGGACGTATATTAATAGCATTTTGAGTGATCAATCTCAAGAAGTCCAACTTGGAGTCTTTATGTTTGATATTGATAAATTAAAGTATGTAAATGATCATTACGGGCATTTAGAGGGTGACAAAATTATCCTAAATGCTGCAAAACTATTAAAGAAATGTTTTAGAGAAGAAGATGTGCTTGCAAGAATAGGTGGTGATGAGTTTGTGGCCATCGTGACAGAATCAGCACCAGTTAAGGATAATCTAAAACACATTCATAAGAGAATCTGTAAAGAGATTGAGCTTTATAATCAAAGCACCCAAGAAGCACATTTGAAAATCGGTATATCTATTGGTTATGTTCATCAAGATCATCAGAATGAAAGTATAGAATCATTGATAAAAAAAGCAGATCAAAACATGTACCTAGATAAAAAATGTAAGCATGTTTAAAGGAGGTAATGAATGAAGAATATTGATTTTTTTGAAGACATTGGCGAAGTATCGGTAATAATGTTAAACCAAATCATAAAAAATACACCTCTAAATACAATGATTTTTAATGAGAAGCAAGAAGTGGTCTACATAAACAATCGATTAAGGTCATTGTTTGAAGGTGACATGAATTTGTCCCATGAGTATTATGGAAATATCTTTAAATGCGAAAATCTAAAAGACCAAAATAAAAAATGTGGCAATGAATTAGTTTGTAAAAAGTGTAAATTTTTAAATACTTTAGAAAAAGTTTTGAAAGAAAAGCAAGTGGTGAATAATATTCAAATGAAGCAAGTTTTTGCTATGAAAAAGGAACGCATTATAAAGTGGTTTGATATTTCTATGGTACCTTTTGACTATAAAGGAATAGCTTATGTTTGGGTGGCTCTTATTGATTTAACAGACGTTATGAAATACAAAGTAGAGTCAGATCGATTCCTTATGTTAAACGATGAAGACAACGCTGTGGAAAAAGACAGATTCCATGAAAACGTTATGAACTGTATCCGTACCAACTGTCAAACAGATGGTCAAGCCTTTTTTATCTTAACAGAACTAAAGGATACAGTATGGATTCAAGAGAATTTTGGGTTCTTGTGGAAAAATGAACACTTAGCTTCTTTTTACGAACATGTAATTGGTTTATTGGGACCGAAAGACTATGCCTGCCGTTATTCTGACAATCAATTTCTTATCTTTTTACCTTGTATCGAATTACAAGATGTCAAAAAATTTATTAAGCTGATGGATCAACACAATGACATACATTTCAAGCTTAAGGAAGTGCTTGTTCATAAAATCATGCAGATGAAAGCAGATAAGGATACGACAAAGCAACGGGTGGATAAAGATCAATTGTATATAAAATATTTTAAAGCCATTGGTATGTTAGAAAATCATAATGGTGAAGATATATGTGAAATGATTTTTTGATAGGATAATAATATGGTTAAAGGGTCAAAACTAATTTTTACTAAATTCACATACCATATAGTTTTGACGCCTTAACCATAATATCACATAGATTTTTATTTATTCCATTGTAACAAGTACAACCTAGGTGCGAATGGAGGATGTATATGGCGGATCAAAAGACTACAAAAAAAACATTAGATAAAAGCATCAAAGAATATAAAGAATATGAAGACTACCAAAAAGAAATAAAAATACTAAGATATGAAAAAGCCTTATTAGATGAGATTACAACAAACATGTTTGACTTGGTCTCAATAACAGATTTGCAAGGGCGTTACAAATGGGCAGGTAAGTCTCATGAGATTTTAGGTTATAGTAAGAAAACACTTTTGGAGCAAACGGTTTTTGAAAAGATACATCCTGAGGATTTACCCAGAGTTTTAGAAGCTTTTAAAGCTTACCTCATTCATCAAATAGATGGTACAAGGGTTACATATAGAATCCAAAAAGCAGATGGTCGTTACCTTTGGCTTGAAACAATGGGAAAATTCTTAAGAGATGAGATGAACCAACCAAAAGAAATACTATTTAGTTCGAGAGATGTAACCGAGCAAAAAGAAATAGAATACAAACTCTTTTTAAGAGATCAACTTTTGCATAATTTATCCCAGCAGGTACCGGGTGCAGTATATCAGTATTTGCTGAGACCAGATGGCACTTCCTGTTTTCCGTTCACAAGTTCTGGCATCCATCAGATTTATGAAGTGACACCGGAACAAGTAAAAGAAGATGCGTCTATTGTATTTGAACGCATACATCCGGATGACCTTGACCAAGTGAAAGCCTCGATCCAACAATCAGCAAATACGATGACAGACTGGGAAGACCAATACCGTGTCATTCTTCCTTTGCAAGGTGAACGCCATGTGTTAGGATCAGCTAGGCCTGAGAAGTTATCAGATGGCTCAATCTTATGGTATGGCTATTTAAGAGATGTGACAAAGAATAAACAAATAGAAGAGCAGGTCTACGTTGAAAAGGAGCATTTTAAAACAACGTTACTTTCTGTAGGGGACGGAATTATAGCATGTGACAATCAGGGAAAGATTACGGTCATGAATCCCATAGCGGAGATTTTAACGGGCTATACCCAAGAAGAGGCCATTGGTAAATCAACAGAAGAGGTTTTTTATATCATTCATGAGCGAACAAAAGAAGTATGTCAGAATCCGGTTCAAAAAGTATTATTAACGGGTGAAAGTATTGAACTGGAAAATCATACCATGTTGATATCAAAAGATAAAAAAGAGTACATTATTGAAGACAGTGTAGCACCGATTAAAGACAGAAAAGGCAATATAACGGGCGTCGTAATTGTCTTTAGAGATTGTACGGATAAAGACCAAAAACAAAAACAAATCCAACATCTAAGTTACCATGATTATTTGACCGGTATCTACAACAGACGTTACTTAGAAAAAGCTATTAAGCAATTGGATTATGAAAGCAGTTTACCCTTCACTTATATGGTTATTGATATTAATGGCCTCAAATTAACCAACGATGCTTTTGGTCATGCTATGGGAGATCAACTTCTTAAGCGTGTTAGTAACATTCTAAAAGAAGTTTGTAGATCAGATGAAATTATCGGCAGAATGGGTTGTGACGAATTCGCAATCCTGTTGCCAAACACCAATGCCAAGCAAGCAGAAAGGATTAAAGTTAGAATAAAAGAGGCAACCCATAAAGAAAGACTCGACTCAATAGTGGTCTCAGTGGCTATTGGCTATGCTGTAAAAACGGATATGAATCAAACGATGGATACAATCATTAAAAATGCGGATAATCTGATGTATAAAGATAAACTGAAATATGGAAAGACAATGCGTAATGAAACCATTGAAATGGTATTACGGAGTATAAACAATAAATACGATAAAGAGCAAATTCATACTGAACGGGTGTCCCAATATTGTGAAGTGATCTGCCAAGCCCTAGGCGTGGAAGAAAAGGAAGCATATGCCATTAAGGTGGCCGGTATGCTTCATGACATAGGTAAAATCATGGTACCAATGGAAATTCTCAATAAACCAGGTAGATTGACAGAAGAAGAGTATGGGGTGATCAAAAAACATTCGGAAACGGGCTACCAAATCTTAAAATCCGTGGATGAGTACATGGGATTATCCAAAATGGTATTGCATCATCATGAAACCTGGGATGGAAAAGGCTACCCCGAAGGCTTATGCGGAGAAGACATACCTCTTGGCTCTAGAATTATTGCTATAGCTGATGCTTTTGAAGCCATGACAGCGGAACGTAGCTATCAGAAAACAAAAAGCAGGGAGGAGGCCCTTGACGAAATAAAAAGATGTGCGGGCAGTCAGTTTGATCCCAATATTGCGGAAGTATTTATCAAAGCATTTTAGTAGAAGGGAGCTTAAAATGAGACTAATGATAGTGGATGATGCGTCATTTATGAGGGTGACAATAAAAAGAATGGTTGAGAAAATGAATTATGAACTAGTGTATGAGGCCGTTGACGGTCAAGATGCTATTGAAAAGTACAAAAAGTACAGACCGGATGTGATTACTATGGACATTACCATGCCAAATCTTTCAGGTATAGAAGCTTTAAAAGAAATAAAAAAATTAAGTTCTACAGTAAAAGTCATCATGGTCTCAGCGATGGGTCAGGAAACACTTATTAGAGAAGCAGTCATGTCTGGTGCCAATTCTTTTCTTGTCAAGCCATTTAAAGAAGACAAGCTTATTGAAGTGTTGGAAAGCATGAAATCATAAATAGGGGGTAATGTTAATTGGAAAATTCATATATTGATGAACCGATGTTGGAAGCTTATGTCTATGAGACGTCACAGATCATAGAGACCCTTGAGCAACTGATGATACAAAGTGAGAAAACAGGCAGTTTTTCTGTAGACACCATTAATGAGATATTTCGGTTCATGCATACCATAAAGGGCTCATCGGCGATGATGATGTTTAATGAAATCAGCACGCTAGCCCATAAGATAGAAGATGTGTTTTTTGTCATACGAGAAAATCAGCCCATAGAATATGATTTTCCAACCTTAGTGGACTGTATACTTGAGAGTGTGGATTACTACAAGATCGAAATGATCAAGATTCGAAATGGAGAAACACCAGATGGCGACACTACAAGCCTAACCGAAAAAGTCAATGCCTATCTCATCAAGCTAAAAGAAGACAATGGGCTTGAAAAAAGTAAAAAAGAAGCTGGAACAAAGACCAAAGCAGATCAAAAATATTACATCAGTCCCAACAAAAAAGAAGACCAAGCCAAATACTATAAAGCCAAAATCCATTTCAAAGGTGACAGTGAGATGGAAAACATCAGAGCTTATACCATCATACACAACATCGTGGATTTGGCAGAAGAAGTCCTCTACAAACCAAATGACATCATAGACAATGATCAAACGGTGGATGAAATACGCGCCAATGGCTTTTTGATGGCCATTCGGTCAACGTCAAGTGAAGAAGACATAAGAAGATACCTAGAAAACACCATTTTTTTAGAAAGCTTGGAGTTTGAAGAAACAGACCAAGCATGGTATAAAGAATTCGAAGTTATCTATCAAGACCAAGAGCTATCAGAAGATATTAAGATACCGGAAACCTCCAAAAAATATGTTGAGAGTCAAAACATAAAAAAAGAAAAGGAAGCAAATAAGCAAGAAATCAAAGCAACATCCGCCCAAAGCATCATCAGTGTCAACGTCGATAAGTTGGATAAACTTATGGACATGGTGGGCGAGCTGGTCATAGCAGAAGCCATGGTATCCCAGAATCCGGAAGTGGTGCGACTAGAAATAGAAAGCTTTGAGAAAGCCTCAAGACAACTGCATAAAATATCCAGTGAATTACAGGACATGGTCATGGCCATACGGATGGTGGCCTTATCCACAACCTTTATGAAAATGCACCGAATCGTCAGAGATATGACAAGAAAGCTAGGAAAAAATGTGGTACTGGATGTATACGGTGAAGAAACAGAAGTCGACAAAAACATTATAGAAAAAATAGCAGACCCCTTGATGCATATCATAAGAAATGCCATCGACCATGGTATAGAAGACGCAGAAGAAAGAAGACTTGCCGGAAAAGACCCACAAGGCAGCCTAACCCTCGAAGCCAAAAACTCAGGTAGTGACGTCCTCATCATCATCAAAGATGACGGAAAGGGCTTAGACAAAGAAAAAATCCATGAAAAAGCCTATAATCTAGGGCTTATCTATCAAGCCATAGAAGACATGAAGGACAAAGACATCTACCGCTTAATCCTTCATCCTGGCTTTTCCATGAAAGAGCAAGTCACGGAATTTTCAGGAAGAGGTGTGGGTATGGATGTGGTCGCCAAAAACATCGAAAGCATAGGCGGCTCAGTTATTGTAGACAGTACACTTGGAAAAGGCACCACCATTATTCTAAAAATACCCTTAACCCTAGCCATCATAGAAGGCATGAACGTCAAAGTAGGGGATGCCAGATTCACCATACCCATTGTATCCGTCAAAGAATCCTTCAGACCCCAGAATAAAGAAATCATAAGAGACCCAGAAGGACGAGAAATGATTATGGTACGGGGCCTATGTTATCCCATCATAAAGCTCTATAAACATTATGGATTAGAAACAGAAGTAAAAAACTATGAAAAGGGTATTTTGATTATGGTAGAAGAAGATGACCGAAGCTGTTGTCTGTTGGCCGATGAGCTCCTTGGCCAACAACAAGTCGTGGTCAAATCCCTACCCAATTATATAAAAAAATACAAACAAATAAAAGGCTTAGGAGGATGTACCCTACTGGGGGATGGCAGCATCAGTTTAATCTTGGATGTTGGCGAATTTGAACTGTCCAATGTACATGAAAAATAAAAGGATGAAGGTGAAAAAATGAATGAAGACATGAACAACTTTATGGATGAACAAGAAGAAGACACGCAGAAAGGCAAGTTCTTAACCTTTTACTTAGGGGAAGAATGTTATGGCATCGACATCATGTATGTAACGGAAATCATCGGCATACAACCCATCACCGTGGTACCGGAATTACCCCATTTTATTAAAGGCATCATCAACCTAAGAGGCAAGATCATACCGGTCATGGACGCCAGACTTAAGTTTAGTAAAGCGCCAAAAGACTATAACGACCGAACCTGTATCGTCGTCATTGATGTAGGTCAACTCTCCATAGGCATCATCGTAGATGAGGTAGCAGAAGTCCTAAACATAAGCGATGACAACATCGTACCGCCACCCAATCTCAACACCGGCGGCAGAAAATATATCAAAAGTGTGGGCAAAAGCGAAGAAAAAATAACCTTAATATTAGACTGTGAAAAGTTACTCGATGAAAACGAATTAAATGAATTAAATCATACAAACAACTAGAGGAGGAAAATCAAATGAAATGGTATTTAAATTTAAAAATAGGGGTTAAACTCATTATTGGCTTTATTTTAGTGGCTATGATAGCAGGCACTGTAGGGGGGGTTGGTCTCTTCAGTATCAATACATTAAGTGGTTATTTAAATGAAATGGCAGATGTGAATTTACCAAGTGTCAATGCCATATTAATGATGCGTGAATCACAAACTGCGGTTAAGGCAGGGCTTAGAAATTTGGCGAATACAGAAGTTCAAGAAGAACAAAGAGTAGTCGATTACAGATATATTGAGGAAGCATTTGCACGAAGTGAAAAGTATAGGGCTGAGTTTGAAGCATTACCACATACGAGTGAACAAACGTCAGCGTGGAATTCCTTTGAACCCTTATGGGATGCATGGCGCATTACAGTTGATAGATCCATTGAAGCCTCACAAAAATATGATGCAGCGGTTAGAGTGAATGCAACCAATCAAAATAGTCTTCTAGATGATTTGCTAAACGCAAACAGAATTTCTGCAGAAGCATTTTTACCAGCAGAAGAAGCCTTATTAAGAGTGTCTGAGATTATTTTCGAAGAGGCTGCACGGGATAATGAGGCGGGAGATCAAGCTGTAGTTTTTGCCACCACATTAATCATCATAATTTCCATTGTAGGCGTCTTACTTTCCATTGTATTAGGACTCTATATATCTAGTATTATTAAAAAGCCAATTAATAAAATGGTTGTGGCAGCCAAACGTATTGCGGATGGTGATCTTGATGTTGAGATTCACGTTGAGTCCAAGGATGAGATTGGCATATTGGCAGAAGCTTTCCTTAGAATGACCGACAACGTCAACGAAGTCATGACCAACATCAACTCTGCCTCAGAGCAAGTAGCATCCGGTTCCACACAAGTATCTGACTCCAGTATGTCCTTATCTCAAGGGACAACAGAACAAGCAAGCTCTGTAGAAGAACTCACAGCATCCATAGAAGAGATTGCGGCACAAACCAGACAAAATGCTGCCAACGCAGAAAAAGCCAAAGAATTGTCAGCTTCCGCACAAAAACATGCTGAAAAAGGGAACGCACAAATGGCTGGCATGGTCAAAGCCATGGCAGGCATCAATGATTCCTCCAACAACATATCCAAGATTATCAAAGTCATCGACGACATAGCTTTCCAAACTAATATTCTAGCCCTCAACGCAGCCGTTGAAGCCGCAAGAGCCGGACAACACGGTAAAGGATTTGCCGTCGTCGCTGAAGAAGTCAGAAACCTAGCAGCAAGATCCGCCAATGCAGCCAAAGAAACCACCGCTATGATAGAGGGTTCAATAAAAGAAGTGGAAGGCGGTACTAAGCTGGCCAATGAAACAGCAGAAGCCTTGAATATGATTGTAGAAGGCGTATCAAAAGCAGCAGAACTGGTTGGAGAAATAGCCGCAGCATCTAACGAACAGGCCCAGGGTGTAGAACAGATCAATCAAGGCATCATGCAGATCTCCGATGTGGTACAAACCACCAGTGCAACAGCAGAGGAAACCGCAGCAGCCAGTGAAGAACTGTCCGGTCAAGCCGATATGCTTAAGACCCAAGTGGCAACCTTTAAGCTAAAACATGCAAAAAACAAAAGAAGCCAAGGGTATGATGACATCAATCCGGAAGTAATGAAGATGCTAGAGGACATGAAAAAAGGTGAGACTACAAAAGCAACAAAGCAAAACAAAAAGATTACCTTAAGTGATACAGATTTTGACAAATACTAGAACACATAAGCAAGAAAAACGGTTATGATCAAGTCGCTTATTTAAGGAGTAAGGATCAAGAAAGGGTAAAACCCCTTTCTTGATCTAATTAAAAAGCACTAGATTTTAAATCTTGAGGGTCAGGTGTTTACATGAACAAATATATAAAAAGAACGCGCATCGTATTCATATTACTAATTTTAGTAACTTTAGTATTGACCTTATATGGTATTTTTTTTCCTATGAAAAAAGAAATAGAGATAAATTTATTAGATAATTTCAATTTATTAGCAGAAACAAAAGCAAATGCCTTTATGGTATCCGTTGAAAAAAAAGTACAGGGCGCAAAAGGTCTTTCAAGCCGTACGGTCATTCGTAATAAAATCATTGAGTATTTAGAAGGAAAAGTGAGTTTTGATGAACTTAAGGATTTCACAGAAGATAAATATTTGGACGGTATACGTGCAATTGAACATGTTGATTACGCCTTAAGAATTGTAGACCATCAAATTGTTGCCGGGTTTAATGATAATCATGAGATTAAAGCAAATATCATGAATGTAGAATCAATGGATCAACTTTCATATGCCATAAGCCTTGATGATAGTTTAACCTACTTAGAAGTGATATCTCCAATTATTGAAAATAAAAGTGTTATTGGTCATGATTTACTAGGATTTCATATAGATGACACTATTTTGGCACTTAATAGAGATGATGTTCAAGTATTGATCGCAGAGAATAGATCAAATAGAGTCTATTTAAAAACGCACAAAAATATTTTTGAAGATAAGATGAATATATACTTTGCTATGCCTATTAATTATGAACATGAGGTAATCATCTATCAATCAAAAGACAGTTTATATGCAAGACGGGATAGTTTAACGAGACAAAGTATCTATTTTATAGTAGCAGGTTATATGTTTATATTTTTAATTGTCTATTTCTTTATTGTAGACTATTCAAAAAAAACAATTAGAGATATAGCGGTTGACCGTGATACCTATAAAAATCAAGCGGATAAAGACACTCTAACGGAAGCCAATACAAGATTATTTTTTAATGAGTTTATTCAAAAGCATCCCTTTGAGTCTGGGCTTTTAATCCTGATTGATTTAGATAATTTTAAGATGATTAATGACCTATATGGGCATGCTATAGGCGATGAAGTTTTAAAAACGATTGTAGCTGTATTTAAAAATACAATACGAAGTGATGATTTAATTATAAGATATGGCGGGGATGAGTTTATACTCTTTCTTAGAAAAAATGAGCATGACAGTGGTATTGAAACCATAAAAAGAATAAAAAAAGAACTATTATTACAGCAGCATTTTGAATTTCCAATTGAATTTTCTTATGGTATTTCTTTTGTAGATGATATGAGCCATATAAATAAAAAAATCAAAGAGGCAGATGAGATGATGTATTTCTTCAAAAAGAAAAAAGCTAGTCAAAAGAAAGAGAAAAACTAAATCACTAAGTCTTCAATAACAGCGGTTGAAACAGTTGCTATTTTTTGTGAAAAAGGGAAGATAGAAGCAGAAAATTAGAACAGGTTCCAGCAAAAAGGAGATTAAATGATAAAATCAACTTCGAGGGAAATTAAAAATATAGTATGTCTTATAGGGGCCTTGTTTTTACTAGGTTTAATTGTGGATGACTCGATTAGTGCTCAAGAAGCTGCGCCAAATATCATGATCATTCATTCTTACGACTTATGTTACCAGTGGACGAATGGGCAGGATGAAGGTGTTAGAAACACAATTTTAGAAGCCTTTCCAAAAGCCAATATATACACAGAAAACTTAGATTCTAAAAGAATTTCAGAAGAGTATATCATGTCAAAACAAAAAGATATCTTTATAGATAAATATTCAGACATAGAATTTGATATGATTTTGGCGACAGATGATATTGGTTTGGAATTTGCCATAGAAGTTAGAGATCAACTTCAAAAAGATACACCGATTGCCTTTAGTGGTGTTCTTCAGAGTAGAGTAGATTACTTAGTTGGTGATGCCAAAAATATTACGGGTGTATACGAAATACGTGGATATACAAGAGTGATTGAACTCATGCGTATTTTGCAGCCAGATGCTAAGAAAGTGGTGATTATAAACGATCACTCATCCAGCAGTCAACAACTGGTTGAGAAAATTCTAATTGGTTTTGATGCATTAAAAGTGAGGGATGGTTATATCTTAAATTCTTGGGAAGACAAAGCTTATGCAGAAATACTTCAAGAGGTAAGCGTGTTGGAAAAAGATACAGCAGTTTTTTTAATATCTTACTTTGAATCTGCTGACGGTGTCATAAAAGATGGGAAAGTTTTTAGCCAAGAAATCTCAAAAGCCTCAAGTGTACCTATGTATTCCTTGGGAGAAATATATTTCGGAGCTGGTGTAATCGGTGGTGAGTTTTTAAGTGCTCATTTACAGGGGGCAGAACTGGGTGCTATTGCTATTAATATTTTGGGTGGTATACCAGTTGAGGATATGCCCTATTCTAGTGAAAGCACATCCTATTTAGGTGTAGATGAAAATATGACACGTAGGTATAAATTAGATAAAATCATCTTGCCTGACGACACCGTCATAATAAATGAAATACATAGTTTCTACGCATCTTATCGGCCATTAATATGGTCTGTATTACTGGGGTTTCTTGCCCTTATCGGTCTTATTGGAATATTACTACATCAAAGACGGATTATTAATTTTACCAATAGGAATCTGATGGATCAAAATGATAAATTGCAGGTATTATATGACCAAGTGGCTACATCAGAAGAAGAGCTAATTGCACAAAATGAAGCTATGCTAGTTTACCAAAAAGATTTGGAATTAAGAACGGTTATAGATCAATTAACGGGTTTAAATAATCGAATAGCCCTTGAATCCTATGTAAAAAAACTCTTATCAAATGATGCAAAGCATAATCATAAACTATTAATTGCATTTTTAGATTTAGATAATTGGTTAAGGCCTCAAAACTATATAGTTGAACTTTCACCTACCATATGTAGTTATGAATGTATCAACGTAATCTACATATGGTAGGTGAATTTAGTGAAACTTAGTTTTGACCCTTTAACCATAATTTTAAGTATATTAATAGTAACTTTGGTCACCATATGGGTGATGTTGTGCTTAAGCAAATCAGCAATCGACTTTTAGCTTTAGGAGAAACCTATTTTGTAAGCCGTGTGGGTGGCGATGAGTTTGTCATTATTTATGATTATACACATTCTAATGATGTAATAACTATGGATGAAGTGGTATCTTCCTTAAAAAAACTATTTGTGCTGCCCATTAAAGTTGGAGAAGAATTAATTTCGGTCAAAGCCAGTGTAGGATACAGCCTTTATCCTGAGGATTCCAAGGACTACGATGAGCTTATCATATTTGCGGACATTGCCATGTATGAAGCTAAAAGAAAACAAAAAGGTTCAACGATACGATATATGGAAAGCTTAGAACATTTATTAGACAATGAATACAAGATGATCAACGAGATTGAACAAGGCATAGAAAACAATGAGTTCTATCTGGTTTTTCAACCGATTATGGCCTTGGATGGTTCTTACGTCAATAGCTTTGAAGCTTTATTAAGATGGAATAGCAGCTGTTATGGTCCGGTTTCACCGAACGTGTTTATTCCTATTGCTGAAATAGGTGGACAGATATTACCCTTAGGTGACAAAGTTATAGATATGGCCATTGATTTTATTAAAATGCTTAAAAAGAATGAACAAAGAGTCACAAAGGTATCTATAAATATTTCCGTCATTCAATTTTATGAAGCGGATTTTGTCACCAACTTACTTATAAAACTTAATAACAACTATATAGACTTTTCAATGATTCAACTTGAGATTGTTGAATCTATGATGATTTATTCTTACGATATCATTAGCAGCAAATTGGCAGAGTTAAAAGCCAACAACATCACAGTTGCTTTAGATGACTTTGGTACAGGTTATTCATCTTTGTCTCATATTAGTAAATTACCAATAGATATCGTAAAAATAGATAAACAATTTATAGACGATATTCTAGAGAACAAAGAGGGAAAGTTGATCATCGATACAATTTGTACCTTAACGAAAAGTCTATCTTTAAAAACTATAGCAGAAGGTGTAGAAACTTTGGAACAGGTTGAATATATTAAAAAGTATGGTTGTGACTTTATTCAAGGATATTATTATAGTAAACCACTTACGGCTCAGGATGCTATTATTTTTATGAAAAGCCATCAACAACCTATGAACATACTAGAAAATGAAGATGACACTAAAGAGCAAGTATTCTTGCAAAAGTGGGTGTGACATGATTCATATATCTGAAGATGAGTTTAGACTCATTACGGATTTTATAAAAGAACACAGCGGCATACATCTAAAAGATGAAAAAAAGACATTGTTGGTTGGTCGATTGGGTAGCATTGTCAGAGATCATAACTTAAATAGTTTTATGGCTTATTATCAATTGCTTAAAAACGACAAAGAAGGTAAGGAACTGAGTCGTCTGATTGATAAAATCACCACCAACCATACCTATTTTATGCGCGAATCGGAGCACTTTAATTATTTGATG